>JAQGMN010000372.1 GCA_028292345.1 Polaromonas sp.
GACCTCGGCGCGCTCGATATGAGCCTCAAGGCGGAAGGCCATGAGGTGCGGGTGGCGGTCAGCCATCCTCTGGCGCAGGGGACGCTCGCCGGTCTGATCGACAAGACGCCGGACTGGCGTTCCGAACTCCCGTGGATCCGGGAAGCCGGCGACGACGGGATCATCCTGTTCGAAAGCGTATCGGACGGGTTCGGCGCGTTGCAGGACGAGCTGCGCCGCGACGGCTTCCGGGTGATCGGCGGCAGCGCCTATGGCGACCGGCTGGAAGCCGACCGCGAATTCGGCCAGCAGGTGCTGCGCGGCTTCGGCCTGCCCACGGCCGCCACCCATGGCTTTACCAGCTATGCGGCGGCCATCGACTTTTTGCAGCGGCGCGGCGGGCGCTATGTGCTCAAGTTCAACGGCGCCGACAGCCCGCGCACGCGCAACTACATCGGCGAGATGGATGACGCGGCCGACATGCTGGCGCTGCTGGCGATGTATGAAGCCCACCATGCCGCCGCCGGGCCGCCGGACTTCGTGCTGATGCAGCATGTGCAGGGCATCGAGGTCGGCGTGGGCGCCTATTTCAACGGCGAAGCCTTCTTGTCGCCGGCCTGCATCGACTTCGAGCACAAGCGCTTCTTCCCGGGGGACCTGGGCGAGCTGACCGGCGAGATGGGCACCATCGTCAGCTACCGGGGCGCCGAAAAGATCTTCGATGCCTCGCTGGCGCGGGTCGCGCCGCTGCTCAGGCAGAGCGGCTACTGCGGCTACATCAACCTGAACCTGATCGCCAACGACGAAGGCCTGTGGCCGCTGGAATTCACCAGCCGCTTCGGCTACCCCGGCTTTGCCATCTGCGAGGCGCTGCATGACGAACCCTGGGAGGCGCTCTTTCGCCGCATGCTGCGCCGGGACGGCTTGGGGCTGGCCACCCGCTCCGGCTTTGCCGCCGGCGTGGTGCTGACGGTGCCGCCGTTTCCGTATTCGGAGGGCTATGAAACGCTGTCCAAGGGCGAGCCGATCTGCTTTCAACCGGGCCTGGCGACGGCCGACCGGGCGGGCCTGCACTTTGCCGAGGTGGCGCGGCTGGGCGGCCACCTGGTCACCAGCGGCACCACGGGCTATGTCGGCGTGGCCACCGGCACCGGTGCCAGCGTCCAGGCGGCCAGCGACGCGGCCTACCGGCTGGCGCGCCAGGTGGTGGTGCCGAACCTGCGCTACCGCACCGACATTGGCGACCGGGTCCGGCTGCATGACCTGGCCCGCCTGGAGGCGCTGGGCTGGCTGTGACGCGCTGCCCGACAGCGCCGGTAGGAAGACGCCCACGGGCAATTGGGCCGCAAACCTATAAAACAGCCGCGCTGATCAGCCCAGACTGAAGCCTCTTTCACTCCAGAAAATAATCCATGTTTGTTGCAGCCCATGAATGGACCTTGCCAGGCGATGCGGACGCCGGCCACGCCGCCATGCCCAGGCGCAGGGCCCTGCCAGGGAACGCCGCACGCCAGCTGTACGACCGGCTGGCTGGCGGCCCGCCCGATGAAGCGGCCAGAAACGATTCCCTGGCCTTTTTGCGTCAGGCACTGCAACAGGCGGCAGCCGAGGACAGCGACCTGCCCGATTCGCCGCATGCGCTGGACGCCTGGATGCACCGATCGGCGCAGCGCGCCGCCGACAGCTACCGCGACTACCTGCAGGCGCGCAAGGCGGGCGCGCCGCGCCGGTATTTTCAGAACCGCGCCCATGCGCTGTATTTTTTGCGCGCCGTGGCGCCGACCAAGCTGGTCGACGGCGCCTGGCTGTACGGCCTGCTGGGGCATGGACAGAACCCGCGTTTTGCCGACCTGATCGCCACCTATGTCGAGGAACTCGGCGAAGGACGGGCCGACAAGAACCATGTGCTGCTGTACCGCAGGCTGCTGGAGCGCCACGGCCTGAACCCGCTGCACGGCCTGCCGGACGCCTTCTACACCCAGGGCGTGCTGCAGCTGGCCCTGGGATGGAATGCCGCAGAATTCCTGCCGGAAGTGATCGGCTTCAACCTGGGCTACGAACAGCTGCCGCTGCACCTCCTGATCACCGCCTATGAACTGAACGAGCTGGGCATCGACCCGTACTATTTCACCCTGCACGTCACGGTGGACAACGCCGACACCGGCCATGCGCAGCGGGCGGTGCAGGCGGTGCTGGACACGCTGCCGCGCTTTGGCGACAGCGCCGGCTTCTGGCAGCGCGTGCAGCGCGGCAGCCAGCTTGCCAATGCGGGGACCGGCACCACCGAAGTGATTGCCGGCTTTGACATCCAGCGGGAGGTGGAAGCGATTTTTTCACGCAAGCGCATGACCGGCCAAGGCGCGCATTCCGACTACTGCCGGGTGGCGGGCCGCAGCGTCAACGACTGGCTGGCGCAGCCCGGCGGCATTCCGGCGTTCCTGGCGGCGCTGGAGCAGGCCGGCTGGATCAGGCGCCATGCACCGGTCCACGAAAGCCGTTTCTGGAAACTGCTGCAGGGCGACAAGGCCGAAATGTTCGGCGTGTTCAGCCCGTATGAGCTGCAGGTCATCCACGACTGGATTCGCGGCGACGCCAGCGCCGATGGCCAGGCGCATGACGAACCCGCGCTGCTTGCCGGGCGGCGCCGCCCCAGCTTCCGTTCGCGTTCCCGGCTGGCGCAGCATCCGCAGGCCGGCGTTTCCAACCCGGGCCTGCTGAAAGTGCTCGAAACCTCGCAGGACGAGGCGCCCGACCCCGACCTGCAGGCCTTGAAGGCCGAACTGGCCGCCAGCGTTGACGTCGAGCAGCAACGGCAACTGCTGGTGCGGGCCATGTCGCCGGACCTGCACTGGACGCCGGCCGGGCTGTTTGCCACGCGCCGCTTCATGCAGATCACCGGCTGAGGTTTTCTTTTTCGCAGCCGGTGCGCGCCTCCCCCATGGGCCAGGCGCGGCAATTGCCTATAGCATTGCCCCACATTTAAAACTGGAGCGATCAATGGGCATGCTGGACTGGACGGAAAAAAGCAGCGCGGTGCTGGGGCAAGGCGGCGTCATCGGGCCGGATGAACGGCTGCCCTGGCCGCAGACGGCGCTCATGGGCGTGCAGCATGTGATCGCCATGTTTGGCGCCACGGTGCTGGCGCCGCTGCTGATGGGCTTCGACCCCAACATCGCCATCCTGATGAGCGGCATCGGCACGCTGATCTTTTTCGTCGTCACCGGCGGCAAGGTGCCGAGCTACCTCGGGTCGAGCTTTGCCTTCATCGGCGTGGTGATTGCCGCCACGGGCTATGCCGGCAAGGGGCCGAATGCCAACATCGGCGTCGCGCTGGGCGGAATCGTCGCCTGCGGCGCGGTGTATGCGGCCATCGGCGCGCTGGTGCAGATGGTGGGCACGCGCTGGATCGAGCGGGTCATGCCGCCGGTGGTGACCGGCGCGGTGGTCGCGGTGATCGGCCTGAACCTGGCCGGCATTCCGATCAAGAACATGGCCGCCAGCAACTTCGATTCGTGGATGCAGGTCGTCACCTTCGTCAGCGTGGCGCTGGTGGCGGTGATGACGCGCGGCATGCTGCAGCGCCTCTTGATTTTGATCGGCCTGGTCATCTCGTCGCTCATCTATGCGCTGCTGACCAACGGCCTGGGGCTGGGCAAGCCGATCGACCTGTCCGGCATCGCGACCGCCGACTGGTTCGGCCTGCCGGGTTTTGCCGCGCCGGTGTTCAGCGCCAATGCCATGCTGCTGATCGTTCCGGTGGTGGTCATCCTGGTGGCCGAAAACCTGGGCCACATCAAGGCGGTCACGGCCATGACCGGCAAGAACCTGGACGTGTACATGGGCCGCGCCTTCATCGGCGACGGCATTGCCACCATGGTCTCGGGCAGCGCTGGCGGCACGGGCGTCACGACCTATGCCGAAAACATCGGCGTGATGGCGGCCACCAAGATCTACTCGACGGCGGTGTTCGTCTTCGCGGCGCTGATCGCGGTGGTGCTGGGCTTCAGCCCCAAGTTCGGCGCGCTGATCCAGGCGATTCCGCTGCCGGTGATGGGCGGCGTGAGCATCGTGGTGTTCGGCCTGATCGCGGTGGCCGGCGCCAGGATCTGGGTGGTGAACCAGGTCGATTTCTCGGACAACAAGAATTTGCTGGTCGCCGCCATCACCTTGGTGCTGGGCACCGGCGACTTCACGCTGAAGTTCGGCCAGTTCGCGCTGGGCGGCATCGGCACCGCGACGTTTGGCGCGATCCTGCTGTACGCGCTGCTCAACCGCAAAAAGTAGGCCAGCGCGCTGCCCGCGCGGGCGGGTGGCTTATCCGGCGTTCTGCAAGGATTGGGTCACCTGTTCCAGGGCGGCCTGGGTGGCGGCCAGCTGGCACTCCAGGTCAACGCGCACCTGGATTTCCTTTTTCAGCGCATGGTTGACCTGTTCCAGGTTGTCCGCGGAAACCTGAATCCGCTCTTCAAGCTCTTCGGTTCTTTGCAGCGCCTGCGCCACATCGCCGGTTTTCACATGCTCGGGCACTTCCTGCTGCAGCACCGCATTGACCACGCACAACTCGGCCGCCGACTGTTCGACCGTTTCCTGGATCGCTTCATTCTGATCGAGCGCATGCTCCAGCGACGTGGGCATGCAGGAAGCGTTCGGGGGTGTTGTTGACATGGTCAAGGCTTGCCAGAAGGTGGCCTGGTAAAAGCGCAGAGCTTATCAGAACCCCCTCAAAAATGCAGTTTTGCAGGTCTTGTCCGATAGACGGCAGGGAAACTGCGGTGCAGGCCTCTGGCTATTTTTCAACCGGCGCAAGGCGGCGCTTGCCCTCGGGCTCCGGACCGAGCAGCCTGCCGATCGCCGAGCCGATGCGCGCGCCGATGGCCGTGCCGATGCCCGGCAGCACCGCCGTTCCCACGGCGGCGCCCGCCAGGGCGCTGGGCGGAACCGACACCCGCACCTTGTCCACCGGACCGCTCAGCGTCAGGGGCACGCCCACGATACCGTCGACCAGGTCCACCGCCAGCTCGGCGTCGATCTGCCGGTTGGCGACCCGCGCCTGGCCCGTGGCGCTGAGCGCGCCCGAACGGGTCTTCAGGCCGGTGTAGGTCACGACCATGCCTTTGGGCGTGTTCTGGGTGTCGATCTGGCCGCTGATGGCGTCCAGCGGCGTGCTGCCCTCATGCTCGCGGCCCAGGCTGCGGATGGCCTTGTCCACATCAAAGCGCAGCAGGGTCGCGGGGCCGACAGTGAATTTCGTGGCGGTGTGCAGCGACTGGGCGATCTGGCCCAGCCTGGCGCCGCTGGCCGACAGCGTGGTGTCGCCCGAGATCTTGCCTTCAACCATCGAGCGGCGGTTGAAGGCCTGTAGCGCGCTGGCAATGTCGATGTCGCGCGGCTGCAGTTTTCCGGCCAGGCGCAGCCCGCCGTCTGCGCCGGTGTGCAGTTGCACCTCGCCATGGGCGGTGCCGCCGCCGACGGTGCTCCGCACTTCCCAGCGGTCGTCCTGACCCTGGCGGGCAAGCGCCAGTTCGGCCGGCGGGTTGGTGCCGGGGCGGCGGAGCGCGGCGGTGCGCGGCCGCCAGCCGGCGTCAAAATCGGCTTCGCCGTCGTACACCAGGCGAATGCCCCGGCGCGAGACCCAGGTCACGTCGCGGAACTCGATGCGCGCCAGCGGCTCGCCGTCGAGCGTGAAGGTCTTCGCTTCCTCCGGCCCCGAGTTGGCCGGCTGCCGGCCGAGCCCGCGCAGCGACAGCTGCGGCAGCACGGCGCCCGCTAGCTGCGCACGCTCGACCTTCAGCCGCCGCTGCCAAAGCGCGGATGTGTCCAGCCAGGCGGTCAGGCGCTTGATTTCAATGGGCTGCGGCTGGCCGGTGGCCGCGTCTTCAATCACCACCGAAGGCGAAGGCAGCAGGCGCCAGTGCAGGGCGCCGATGGTGACCGGAACGCCCAGCGCCGTTTCGAGTTCGTCAGCGGCGCGCCGGGCCAGTTCTTCATCCGGCGGAATCAGGCGGACCGCGACGAGGGCCAGCAGCGCCAGCACACCGGCAAAGATGCCCGCGCCCGGCAGCCATTTGCGGGCGCGTGTCATGGGTTGGCTTGCAGTCGTGGGCATGACGTTCAGCTTAGAAGCGGGCAGCGGTGTAACCGGCGCGACAACCCGCCCAACGGCTGTAGGCGCCGACCGTATAGTGACTTCCTTTACCGACCGGAAACCCCCATGCGCATCTGGAAGCAGCCCATCTCCGTTGAATTGCTGACCGCGTCCAGCGCCGGCACCGCCGTCAGCCACCTGGGCATCGAGTTCCTCGAAGTCGGCGACGATTTCATCCGCGCGCGGGTGCCGGTCGATGCGCGCACCATCCAGCCCTACGGCCTCTTGCACGGCGGCGTGTCGGTGGTCCTGGCCGAAACGCTGGGCTCGTGCGGCGCGGCCTATTGCGCGCCGGCTGGCCAGCGCGTCGTGGGCCTGGACATCAATGCCAACCACCTGAAGGGAACGACCGGCGGCTGGGTCACCGGCATCGCCCGGCCGGTGCACATCGGTCGCAGCACGCAGGTCTGGGCGATCGAGTTGCACAACGATGCGGGCGAGTTGACCTGCGTGTCGCGCATCACGATGGCGGTGCTGGCGGCGAAATGAGCCAAGGCTTTTGTGCGATGGTCACTTGCTCCGGCCGCTATTGAATTCATCGCCTTGTTAACCCTGCTGGGCTTGGCTGGCCGGGGGTTGCCCGGCGGCAAGTAACTTGTCTTTTGCTTCGCCAAAAGAAAGTCACCAAAGAAAAGGCGACCCGGCTGCCTGGGTCCCTGCGCTTCGCTACGGGCAACCTGTGATGAGCGGCAAAAGCGGGGGTCCGCGCAAACTCGCCTGCGGCTTAAACAGCGCGCGGCCAGATCCCGCTTTTGCCGCTCATCACAGGCCCAGCCAGAACGGGACGGGCGGGAGCGGATTCGGGGAAGCCCTCATCCCTGCCTTCTCCCGGAGGGAGAAGGAGTCAATCGCAGAAGGATGTGCTGGTGCGATGAGTTGTTTCTTCATCAAAAGTGCCAGTGGCGCAAGCGTTGCCTGCGCAAACAGCTATTGAATTAATAGCAATTCATGGTTTGGGAACCGGCGCTCGGCTGTTTGGCTGTTTGGTTTTTTCTCCCGTTCCCACCCCGTTCTGTCCGGGCCTGTGATGCCCCGGAAAAACGGGATCAGGGCGGCGCGCTGTTTGAGCGTAACGCAGTGGAGCGAGTTTGCGCCGACCCCCGTTTTTTCGGGGCAGCGCAGGTTGCCCGAAGCGAAGCGCAGGGACCCGGACAGCCGGGTCGCCTTTCTTTTGCCTACTTTTCTTTGGCGAAGCAAAGAAA
>JAQGMN010000375.1 GCA_028292345.1 Polaromonas sp.
TGATGTATGCCAACCTGAAGTCCGGCGCCGCCCTGCCGGCCAGCCAGGTGGTGCGCACCGTGCCGCGCGGTTTGAGTGGAACTGTGGTTAATAACGTTCCTCAAGCCAATCCGATCACGGCCGCCAACGTGCCGCTGATCAAGACGACGCCGGCCGCCGCTGACCAGATCACGTTTGCCAACAACGTGCTGACCATCGCCGACTGAGCGATTTTTCCGGCGCTTGCAAAGCCCGTGGCGCCGCCTGTGCGCCACGGGCTTTTTTCATGGGACTGGACAAGCCGGCGTCGCGCCGGCAGCGCGCCCCCAGGCTATTCGCCGCCGGGGTCGTCCTGGCCGGAATCGGGCTGCGGTTTGTCCTCGTCGGCCAGCGCCACCTCGACATGCATGTCGTCGAGCTGCAGCGGCTGCAGCCCGTAGTCCGAGATGAAGGCCACGTCGGCCGCATCATGGCCATAGGCCAGCACGATGCGGCCGCCGCGCGGCGCGTCCTGGGTGGCGTCAAACGTGTACCAGCGTCCGCCCACGAAGGCCTCGAACCAGGCATGCAGGTCCATCGGCTCCAGCCCGTGCAGGTAGCCGACCACCATGCGCGCCGGAATCTGCAGGCTGCGGCACAGGCCGATGCCGACATGCGCAAAGTCGCGGCACACGCCCGCGCCGTGCTCCAGCGTGTCCAGCGCGTCGGTGCTCGCGGTGCTGACGCCATAGCGGTACTCCAGGTGGTCGTGGATCCAGGCGCGTATCTTCTCGACCTGCGCATAGCCGGGCGCCGTCCGGCCCACCACCGTCAGCGCCTGGTCCAGCATCATGTCCGACGGGCAGTAGCGGCTTTGCAGCAGGTAGTGCAGCACGTCGGCGGGCAGCTCGGTGATGGGCGTCATGGGCGCGTCAGGCGCCACCGCAATGTCGTCTTCCACTTCCATGACCACTTCCACCCGGACCTGCATCTGCCCCTGCGGCACGACCAGCCGCTGGCACAGGTTGCCGTAGCCGTCGGCATACTCGTCCACCGGCGCCCAGGGCTGCAGGTCGTAGTGCTCGCTGATGACCCACTGCGCCGGGCCGCTGCGCGGGCGCAGCATCGCCACCATGGGGCAATCCGAGGCAGCGGTCATGCTGATGGAACAGGCGGCTTTTAACTTCATGGCGGGAATCGTAAAAAATGGGTGCCGAAGCGGCGCGAAATGCGCTAGCTTAGCCTGCCTGCCTCCCCCGGCCTGTAGGCTGAAGTCCGCCTGCGGTGCAGGTGCGGTCTGCTTCAGACGCGAACGCCTGGCTGTTGGAAAAACAGCCGCTAAAAATCTTCAACCCCGGCTCCAGGCCAACCCAGCGGCCGGGCGGTCCGCGCCGGTCGGTGAATGTACCCTTGCTGACAAGGCAACGTCTGACAACTTGCCGAAAGCGGCTGCTCCAGAATCAAAACAAACAGCACCGCTGCCGCGAAGCTTCGGGGAGAAGGCTTGGCACCGCCAACGCAGCGCTGACTGAAAACACAACAGACACCTCAGGACCCGCACCATGAACCAGCAACGCATCCAAGCGCAGGCCAGCCCCATCCCCGCACCTTCTGACAGTCCGGCTTTTGGCCAGTTGCGGGACAGCTTTCATTTCCTTCGCGGCTTTGCGCGCAATCCGGCCCAGGTGGGCTCCATCATTCCGAGTTCGCGCCAGCTCGAGCAGCGGCTGGTGCGCAGCGCGCGCATCGCCGACGCGCGCATGGTGGTCGAGCTGGGGCCGGGCACCGGCGGAACGACCTCGGCCTTCCTGCGCGCCATGGCTTCCACCGCCCAGCTGCTGGCCATTGAGCTGGACAGCGAATTTCACCGGCGCCTGCATGCGTCCATCCACGACCCGCGCTTCAACGTCGAACTCGGCAGCGCAGACCGCCTGGCCGAGTTCCTGACGGCGCGCTGGCTGCCGGCGCCCGATGCGATCGTCTCGGGCATTCCGTTTTCAACCATGCCGCCCGAGGTTTCGGACCGGGTGGCGTCCACCGTGGCCCGCGTGCTGCGGCCGGGCGGGCGTTTTGTCGCCTACCAGGTGCGCGCGCATGTGGCCGACTTCGTGTCGCCCTACCTCGGCAAGCCCGAAAAGCAATGGGAAGTCGTCAACGTGCCGCCGGTGCGCGTGTTCACCTGGGTCAAGCCCGAAGCGTAGGCCCGGCAGGCAGGGCAGTTGCCCCGCCTTGCGGATGCAGGTTCAGGCCCGTTTCGGTATGGCCAGTCCTGCGGCCACCGCCGGCCGTTCCACGAAAGCGGCCAGCACCCGGCCGACCTGCGCAAAATCGTCGAATCCGACCAGTTCGCCGGCCTCGTAGAAGCCGACCAGGTTGCGCACCCACGGAAAGACGGCGATGTCGGCAATGCTGTATTTCTTTCCCATGATCCAGTCGCGGCCTTCCAGGCGCCGGTCCAGCACGCCGAGCAGGCGCCGCGCTTCGGCCACGTAGCGGTCGCGCGGCCGCTTGTCCTCATAGTCCTTGCCGGCGAACTTGCTGAAGAAACCCAGCTGGCCGAACATCGGGCCGATGCCGCCCATCTGGAACATCAGCCACTGGATCGTCTCGTAGCGGCCGGCCGCGTCCGGCGGAATGAACAGGCCGGTCTTGTCGGCCAGGTAGATCAGGATGGCGCCCGACTCGAACAGCGCCAGCGGCTTGCCGCCCGGCCCGTTCGGGTCCAGGATGGCCGGAATCTTGTTGTTCGGGCTCAGCGACAGGAATTCGGGCGTCATCTGGTCCTGGGTTTCGAAGTTGACCAGATGCACCTCGTACGGAAGCCTGGTTTCTTCGAGCATGATCGACACCTTCACGCCGTTGGGCGTGGGCAGCGAATACAGCTGCAGCCGGTCAGGGTGGCGGATGGGCCATTTCTGGGTCACGGGAAAAGCGGCAAGATCGTTCATTCGTGTTCCTGGGGGTGAATGCGGGACAAAGGCCCCACGGGAGCGCCCATTCTGGCCTGAAGGCCGTTGGCCTGCAGGCGCGCAGCGCAAGCCCACCCCGGGGCGCCGGGTCATCGGGCCGGACCGTTGCAAAGAAA
>JAQGMN010000385.1 GCA_028292345.1 Polaromonas sp.
CAGCATCGAGAAATCTGTGATAATCACGGGTTTTCCCGATTCGTAGCGGCTTGATGCTGCCTGCGCAGCTTTGTGTGTGACTTCGTACCGAATTCACCTGTCAGGGTGGAGCAGATGGATTGCCGGTTGTTGAGACTTGCCAGATTGGCCGTGGTTTCGTACAGCTACCCAAGATCATTCGAGTCGCCAAATGAAGCTTCACCGCTGACAGCCCAGTAACAAGCCCGGTAGGGCCACCAGGATTTATCATGAAACGCACATACCAACCTTCCAAAGTCAAGCGCGCCCGTACCCACGGTTTCCTGACACGCATGAAAACCCGTGGCGGCCGCGCCGTCATTGCGGCCCGACGTGCCAAAGGCCGCAAACGCCTGGCTGTCTAAGCGGGTTTTCTGCGGGCAATCGGGTTGTTTTTGCGCTTGAACTGATGCTGGGCGCCAGTGCAGCGGCTTAAGACCCGGGCCCAGTTCCAGGCCGTTCTGGCCGGAACCATCATTGCCAAAACGCCGCACTTTGCCCTGCACCGCAACCGGCTTGATGCCGGGCGCGCAGGTTTGCAGAGCGACGGACAGGCTGGCCCTGCCAGCTTGTTTCGCCAGCAGGACATGTGGATCGGTGCGATGGTTCCCAAACGCTGGGCCAAACGCGCTGTGACGCGCAACGCCATCAAAAGGCAGATTTACACCGTGAGCGCTGATTTTTCCCGGGCATATCCGCAGGCTGCGTTCGTGGTCCGGCTGCGCAGCGCCTTTGCCCGGACGGAATTTGTCAGCGCCGTCTCCGGCCCGCTGAGGGAAGCCGTCCGCCATGAAATTCAAATCCTGATGCAGGCCGGAGCCCAGGCAGCATGAGCCGGATTTTGACCACCCTGGGGCGTCTTCCGCAAAAGGCCTTGATCCTCTTGGTCAGGGCTTACCGCTTGCTGATCAGCCCTGCACTGGGTTCCAACTGCCGTTTCGAGCCGAGCTGTTCGGCTTATTCCCTGCAGGCATTGGACCGGCATGGCGCGGTGACGGGCACGTACCTCACCTTGCGCCGCCTGTCGCGCTGCCATCCCTGGTGCGACGGGGGGCACGATCCGGTGCCGCCGCAATCCGCCTCTTTTTTCAGCCGCCTGCGCAAGCCTGCGGCTTTCATTCCTTCTAAAAAGACGCCGTCATGAACGACATCCGCCGCACCATCTTGTGGGTGATTTTTGGTTTTTCCATGGTTTTGTTGTGGGACCAGTGGCAGGTCTTTCAGGGCAACAAGGCCACCTTTTTCCCGTCGAGCACCCAGACGGCCCAGTCGCCTGGGGCCGCCGTTGCGCCGGCACCATCCGGCAGCGCCGCCGTGCCCTCGCCTGTTGCCGGCGCAGCGTCCGGTTCCCCGGCTGCGGTGCCTTCAGGTGCGCCATCGGCGACCCCGTCTGCCGCCAGGGAGCGCGTGGTCGTCAACTCCGATGTGCTGTCCCTGACATTCGACAGTGAAGGCGGAACCCTGGTCCATTCGGCTTTCATCAAGTACAAGGACATGGCCGACAAGGAGCAGGGGTTTGTGCTGCTCGATGAAAGCACGAACCGGGTCTACGTGGCGCAAACCGGCCTGATTGCCGGCAGCAACGGCGGCGCATTCCCGACCCACAAGACGCCGATGGCCTTGCTGCCCGGCGATCACACCTTCAAGGGGGGGCAAAACGAAGTGCGGGTCCAGTTTGAATCCGCCGACCTGGGCGGCTTGAAACTGCTCAAGACCTACACCATCCGGCGCGGCGCTTATGACGTGGCGGTGCGCCATGAGGTCATCAACACCGGCAGCACGCCGGTGGCTCCGCAGCTTTACCTGCAACTGGTGCGTGACGGCAACAAGCCGCCGGGCGAGTCGTCGTTCTACTCGACCTTTACCGGCCCGGCGATCTACACCGAAGCCAAGAAATACCAGAAAATCGAATTCAAGGACATTGAAAACAACAAGGTCGACGTCGAGAAGCAGGCCACCAACGGTTACGTGGCCATGGTCCAGCATTACTTTGCATCGGCCTGGATACTGCCTGACGGCCTGAAGCGCGACCTGTTTCTGCGCAAGGTCGATACCAACCTGTATGCCGTTGGCATGATCACGCCGCTCGAACCGATTGCGCCGGGCGCGTCGAAGACCATCGATTCGAAGTTTTTTGTCGGCCCGCAGGAAGAAAAAGTCCTGGAGTCCCTGGCCCCCGGCCTGGAACTGGTCAAGGACTATGGCTGGCTGACGATCCTGGCCAAGCCGCTGTACTGGCTGCTGGACAAGCTGCACAGCTTCATCCAGAACTGGGGCTGGTCGATCGTTGCGCTGGTGCTGCTGCTGAAGATTGCGTTTTACTGGCTGAACGCCAAGGCCTATGCCAGCATGGCCAAGATGAAGGCGATCAACCCGAAGATCACCGAGATGCGCGAGCGCCTGAAGGACAAGCCGCAGGAAATGCAGCAGGCGATGATGAAGATCTACCGCGAGGAAAAAGTCAACCCGATGGGCGGCTGCTTCCCGATCATGGTCCAGATTCCGGTCTTCATCGCGCTGTACTGGGTGCTGCTGTCCAGCGTCGAGATGCGGGGCGCACCGTGGATTCTGTGGATCAGGGACTTGTCTTCGCCGGACCCGTATTACATTTTGCCGGTCGTGATGGCGCTGACGACGATGCTGCAGACCGCCTTGAATCCCGCGCCGCCTGATCCGATGCAGGCCAAGCTGATGTGGTTCATGCCGCTGATCTTCAGCGTGATGTTCTTCTTCTTCCCGGCCGGCCTGGTGCTGTACTGGATCACCAACAACATCCTGTCGATTGCCCAGCAGTGGGTGATCAACACCCGGATGGGCGTTCCGCCGCAGTTCAACCTGCCGAAGTTCAGGTAAACCAAAAGGGCCGCTTTGCGGCCCTTGTCCATTGAGGCGTCATGCTGGCCCGCCATCACCATCCCATTGTTGCGATTGCCACCGCGCCGGGCCGCGGCGCCGTTGGAATCGTCCGTATTTCAGGCCGGCACATTGTGCCGGTGGTCCAGGCGCTGTGCGGCCGCGCACTGTCTCCGCGCCAAGCGACGTACCTGGCTTTCCGCGATGCGGCCGGACAGGTCATCGACAAGGGTCTGGCGATTTTCTTCCCCGCCCCGCATTCGTTCACCGGCGAGGATGTGCTGGAGTTGCAGGCCCATGGCGGCCCGGTCGTCCTGCAGCTGTTGCTGGCCCGGTGCCTTGAAGCGGCGGCTGCGACCGACCCGGCGACCGGCCAGCCGGTGCTGGCGGCGTTGCGGGTGGCCGAGCCCGGCGAATTCTCCGAGCGCGCCTTTCTCAATGACAAGATCGACCTGGCCCAGGCCGAAGCCATTGCCGACCTGATCGACGCCAGCACCGAAACGGCCGCGCGGTCCGCGGCGCGTTCCATGTCGGGCGAATTTTCGCAGGCTGTCCAGGCGCTTCTGGGCCAGTTGGTCCACCTGCGCATGCTGGTCGAGGCGACGCTCGATTTTCCCGAGGAAGACATCGATTTCCTGCAGCAGGCCGATGCGCACGGCCAGCTGCGGCGCCTCCGGGAAACGCTGGCCAGCGTCATGCAGCGGGCCACGCAGGGCGCGATTTTGCGCGAAGGCATCAAGGTGGTGATTGCCGGACAGCCCAACGTCGGCAAAAGCTCGCTGCTCAATGCGCTGGCGGGCGCCGAACTGGCCATCGTGACCCCGGTCGCCGGCACCACCCGCGACAAGGTGTCGCAGCTGATCCAGATCGAAGGCGTGCCGCTGCATGTGGTCGACACGGCCGGCTTGCGCGAGGCGCTCGACGAGGTCGAAAAAATCGGCATCCAGAGGGCATGGGCCGAGATCGAAAGCGCCGATGCCGTGCTGTTCCTGCACGACCTGACCCGGCAGAGCTCCGGCGAAAGCAGCAAAGATGCTATTGATTACATAGCTGAAGACGTCCGCCTGGAAAGCGCGTTGGCTATGAAACTCTCAAAAAATACGCCGGTCATCGATGTCTGGAACAAATCCGACAGGGCCAGCCCGCAAGCCTTGCGCCAGGTGGACGGTGGCGTGTTGATTTCCGCCAAGACCGGGGCCGGACTTCAGGTCCTGCGTGAAAGGTTGCTCAAAGTGGTGGGCTGGCAGGCTTCGCCCGAAGGGGTTTTCATGGCGCGTGAACGCCATGTCAACGCCTTGCGCCAGGTGGACCTGCAGTTGCTCACCGCCCGGGACCAGCTGGATTCGACGGCACCCGCACTCGACCTGCTGGCCGAGGATTTGCGGCAGGCGCAGATGCACCTGAGTTCGATCACAGGCGCCTTCAGCGCCGATGATTTGCTGGGCGAAATTTTTTCCAAATTCTGCATTGGGAAATAGAAAAATTTTCTGGCAACGATGACTCGCCAGCCTGTGATTTTGTATTTCTACCTTGTTTATTTAAGAAAAATAAAATTTTCAGCGTATCAAAAGTAAGTGAAAGTTTGATTCATGCATGAGCTTGAAGGGCAAAGGTATCTTTGCACCATCATGAATTCACTCCCTTCCGGCGCTGTCCGTTTTGATGTCCAGACCCTGGCCCAGGTGATCCAAAATTGCGAGGACAGCGACGCCCTGCGCTGTCAGCTCAGCCTGCCGCACTGGACTACTCTGGCGTCGTTCATGCAGCCTTTCCCCTTGAACCGGGGACAGGTGCTGATCGAGCAGGGGGCCCGGGACGCCACGCTCTACTTCATTGAAAGCGGCGCCTTGAGTTCCCATTGCGAGGATGAGCATGCCAAGGTCCACACGTCCCTGGTCGGCGCAGGCACCGTGCTGGGCGAGGGTTCATTTTTTTCAAGGCAGCCGCGCAGGGCGACCGTCTATGCGTCAGGCCCGTGCCGGATGTGGTGCCTGACCCCGCTGCGCTTCAAGGACCTGGCCCGCCACCACAGTGCCATCGCGCTTGAACTGACGCTGGCAATGGCGTCGGTCATGGCCAAGCGCCTGTGCATTCCCCCCAAGCGGGCCGCAGTGACCTGACTCCATTTCCAGATCAAACCGATCGGTGGTTGCCTTGCCGTGCCGCAGCACGGCCGACGGCTTCGCGCCTGTCTCGGATCGATCTGGAAACGCAATGGCGCCCCACATGCGCCAGCCCTTGGCAGGGCGCAGAAGGTGCCTGGAATTATTGCTATTGAATTTATAGCTATTTGCGCATGCCAGACATGCGGAAGAGGCCTGTTTTGTCTTGAAAATCTCTTTCCGGTGAAAACGGATGCGCTCGAATGCAGTGCATGAAGGCAGTTGCGCAGGAAACACCCGCGGTTCAACGGACCGCAGTCTGACGCAGTTCAAGCAAAAGTGCTTCGGCCAACGACAGTCCCCCTGGCGTCAAGCACCAGCGCCTCACCCATCGCGATGCCTTCCCCGGTCAGCGCGGTCATGTTGACCTGGTGCGTGACCCACACCTCGAACCCGCCTGACGGCACATCCTTCAATGCGGCGCGCAACAGTGCGGTTTGGGCATCCTTGGCGCGGTGTTCGCCAAAAAAGGAATTGAGCGCCGGCCAGACCGTGTGGCGGCCGAACGCCAGGTCGGCGGTGTCCTTGCAGCGGCACCAGGCGCTGGACTGGACCGCGCCGGGCTGCAAACCACGCGATTTGAACCATTGGCCGAGGCGTTCGGCCTGGGCGCGCCCTTGCGCGCTGAGATTGCGCTGGGTGCTGCACCGGTCCAGCCGAAAACCCGGGGGGTCGCCAATGCCCGGATCGGTCTGCGCATGGCGCAGCACCACCACGCAGGCCCCTGCGGCCAGGCGCGCCGCCAGCGCATCGGTTTGCGCCTGCGCCAGCCAGGGGGTGGCGAGCAATGCGCCGGTAAATAGTCGTCTGTGCATGTTGGTGTGAACCGCTAGCCGCTTAAAAGTTTCTGTTCGGCCAGCGCCAGCGCTTCGGGCTTGCCCGACAGGACCAGCGTGTCGCCGCTCTCCAGGCGGAGTTCGTTGATCGCCTTGAGCGTCTTGCCGTTGTTCCGCCGCAGGCTGACCACGCGCACATCGACCGTCTGCAGCGCCAATCCGCCCAGTGTCTGCCCCACGCAGCG
Source organism: Polaromonas sp. (assembly GCA_028292345.1). Classification (GTDB taxonomy): domain Bacteria; phylum Pseudomonadota; class Gammaproteobacteria; order Burkholderiales; family Burkholderiaceae_C; genus Polaromonas. The sequence continues at coordinate 6,055 of JAQGMN010000385.1, forward strand.
AAGGCCAGGAACCAGCGTCACCGTGGACAGTCGCTCCTGCTCCAGCTCGTCCGCCGTGTCGTCGTCGGCACCCCGGAAATAACCGCGCAGCAGGTTGTAGCGTTCGTCACGCTGGTCCTGCACCACGCGGATCACGCGGCGCATGGGCACCCCCACCAGCGCCAGCGCATGGCTGGCCAGCATCAGGCTGCCTTCAATCGCTTCGGGAACCACTTCCGTGGCACCGCCTGCCTTGAGTTTTTCCAGGTCGCGGTCGTCGACGGTTCGCACGATGATCGGCACCGTGGGCGCATGCGTGCGCGTGTTGGCGAGCACTTTCAATGCGCTGGCGGTGTCCAGGTAAGTCACCACCACGGCGCTGGCCCGCACCAGGCCGGCCGCGATCAGCGCCTGCAGGCGAACCGCATCGCCAAACACCACGGAACTGCCTGCCGCGGCAGCCTGCCGCACGCGGTCAGGGTCCAGGTCGAGCGCTATGTACGGAATGCCTTCGCGTTCCAGCATCCGGCCCAGGTTCTGGCCACAGCGGCCATAGCCGCAGATGATCACATGCCGGTTGGCGCTCATGGACTTGCTGGCGATCGTCGTCATCTGGAGCGACTGCTGGAGCCACTCGCTGGACACCAGCTTCATCACGATGCGGTTGGCATACAGGATGATGAAGGGGGTGGCCAGCATCGACAGCACCATGCTGGCCAGGATGGGATTCATCAAGGCGGGCGGTATGAGCTGGCTGCCCTGCGCCAGCGACAGCAGGACAAAGCCGAATTCGCCGGCTTGCGCCAGGTACAGGCCGGTGCGCAGCGCGACGCCCTCGGTCGCTCCCAGCGCGCGCGCCAGCACCGTGACCAGGATCAGCTTGAACAACACCGGCAGCGTCAGCAGCATCAGCACCAGTGCCCAATGGTCAACGACCTGGTGCCAGTCCAGCATCATGCCGACGCTGATGAAAAACAGGCCCAGCAGGACATCGTGAAAAGGCCGGATGTCGGTTTCGACCTGGTGCTTGTACTGGGTTTCGGAAATCAGCATGCCCGCGATGAAGGCGCCCAGCGCCAGGCTCAGTCCCGCGAGTTCGGTCAGCCAGGCCAGCGCCAGCGTCACCAGCAGCAGGTTTAGCACAAACAATTCCTCGCTCTTGCGCCGCGCCACGATGGTGAGCCACCAGCGCATCAGGCGCTGCCCGCCGGTCAGCAGCAGGCCCAGCAGCACCGCCGCCTTCAGCGCGGCAATGCCCAGGCCCATGAACAGTTCGTCGGCAGGCGAGCCGAGCGCCGGAATCAGCACCAGCAGCGGCACCACGGCCAGATCCTGGAAAAGCAGCACACCCATCACCCGCTTGCCATGCTCGGACGCCATTTCCAGGCGCTCGGCCAGGAGCTTGACCACAATGGCGGTGCTGCTCATGGCCATGGCGCCCGACAGCGACAGCGCGGTTTGCCATTGCATGCTCCACAGCGTCGGCGCCATGAATGCCAGCAACAGCGAGCCGATGGTGACCAGCAGCATCGTCAGCGCCACCTGAAGCAGGCCCAGGCCGAACACATGGCGGCGCATGGACCGCAGCTTGGGCAGGTTGAATTCCAGCCCGATCACGAACATCAGAAACACCACGCCGAATTCGCCCAGGTGGCGCACGCCTTCGGAGTTCTGCGACAGGGCCAGCGCATGCGGGCCGATGACCACGCCCACGGCCAGGTAGCCGAGCATGGGCGGCAATTTGAACGAGCGGCAAATGACCACCCCCAGCACGGCGGCCAGCAGGTACAAAAGGGTCAGTTCAAGCGCACTCATGGGATTGATGGTAGCTGAAGGATATGGCGTGACTGGCCGGCCGGCGGCCCGTCTGGCATGGCCGGGTGCGACAGGCATCGATAGAATGCAGCCATGAATTTTGATGCCGCGACTGTTGATGCCGGCCAGGTTTTGAGCCTGGCCAGGAAAACGTTTGAAATCGAAGCGGCTGCCGTGCTGGACCTGGCCGGCCGGATCGGCGACGAGTTTGTTCAGGCGGTCAGGCTGATGGTGGCCTGCCGCGGCCGCGTGGTGGTCATGGGAATGGGAAAAAGCGGTCACATCGGCCGCAAGATTGCCGCGACGCTGGCCTCCACCGGCACAGCGGCCTTGTTCGTGCATCCGGCCGAAGCCAGCCATGGCGATCTGGGAATGATCCAGTCCAGCGACGTGGTGCTGGCCATTTCCAACAGCGGCGAAAGCGAGGAACTGGTCGCGATTCTTCCCGTACTGGGCCGACTGGGCGTGGCGCTCGTCGCCATCACTGGCGGGCGGGAATCCACGCTGGCCAGACAGGCCCGCATCACGCTCGACACCAGTGTTGCCCGGGAAGCCTGCCCGCTGAACCTGGCGCCGACGGCCAGCACCACGGCGCAGCTCGCCATGGGCGACGCGCTGGCCGTCGCGCTGCTCGACGCCCGCGGCTTCAGGGAGGAGGATTTCGCCCGTTCGCACCCGGGCGGCGCGCTGGGCCGCAAGTTGCTGACCCATGTGAGCGACGTGATGCGCAGCGGCGCTGCCGTCCCGCAGGTCGTTGCCGGAACCTCGTTCACCGAACTGATGCGCGAGATGAGCGCCAAGGGATTGGGTGCTGCGGCTGTCGTGGACGGCCGCCAGCAGGTGCTTGGCATTTTTACCGATGGCGACTTGCGCCGGCTGGTCGAAAAAGGCGTGGATTTGCGAAGCCTCGCCGCCATTGACGTGATGCATGCCGAACCGCATACGGTCAGCAAAAGCGCGCTTGCGGTGGAAGCCGTGGCGCTGATGGAGCAGCACCGCATCAACAGTGTGCTGGTGGTCGATGAAACCGGAAGGCTTTGCGGCGCGCTGAGCAGCAACGACCTGATGCGCGCGAAGGTCATCTGACATGCCAGCTCCTTGCCTTCCAGCGGCCGAGCCGTTCCTGAATTTTCAACCCGGACTCCTGCTGCGCGGCCAGGCCGTCAGGGTGGCGTTTTTCGATGTGGATGGTGTCCTGACCGATGGCGGTCTGTATTTTTCGGAATACCCGGACGGACATGAGCATGCCCGGGCGGTGGACGGGTTCAGGTCGTCCGGCGAAATCATCAAGCGCTTCAACACGCTGGACGGCCACGGGCTCAAGCTGCTGCAAAAAGCCGGCATCACGCCGGTCGTCATCACCGGCCGCGACAGTTCCGTGCTGCGCGGGCGGCTGCAGGCGCTGGGGATCCACCATTGCCATTTCGGAACCGAGGACAAGCGCCCGGCGGCCGAGCAGACCCTGACGGCCCTGGGGCTGGAATGGAGTGCAGCCGCTGCCATGGGCGATGACTGGCCCGACCTGCCGGTCATGAGCCGGTCGGCACTGAGTTGCGCGCCGGCCAATGCCCATCCGGAAGTCAGGTCACGCGCCCATCACGTCACACAGGCCCGGGGAGGCGAGGGCGCCGCCCGCGAATTTTGCGATTTGCTGCTGGTTGCCGGCGGCCACTATGCCGGGATGCTGCGCGAGTACGCCGCATGACCAATACCCTGGACAGTCGCACAACCCCAGGCAACTTCAAGGTGCCCCCCCAAAGAGGATGGCGAAAATTTCTGTCCCTCTGGGACCGCACGGCAATGTACATGCCGCTGCTCATGATGGGGGCGCTGGCCCTGGGAACCTACTGGCTGGTGCGCAATACGCCGACTTTCAGCGCCCCGGAAGCGCCAAGGGAAGTCGTGCATGAGGTGGATTATTTCATGCAGGATTTCACCATCAAGACCTTTGACGAGGGCGGCCAGCTCAAAAGTGAAATTGCGGGATCGGAGGCCCGGCATTTCGCCGATACCGACATTCTGGAAATTGACCAGGCACGCATCCACAGCATCAATATCAACAGGCAACTCACCACGGCCACGGCCAATCGGGCTTATTCGAACGGCGATGGCTCGGAAGTCCAACTGACCGGCAATGCACGGGTCGTGCGTGAAGCAAGCCGCGACGCACAAGGCAAGGAAGCCCCGAGGCTGGAATTTCGCGGTGAATTCCTGCACGCTTTTTTGAATGAAGAGCGCGTCCAGTCGCATCTGCCGGTGGTGCTGATCCGGGGCGCGGACCAGTTCACCGGCAATGTTTTTACCTACAACAACCTGGACCAGGTGGCGGTTCTCACGGGTCGCGTTCGCGGAGTCCTGATGCCGAATTCGGCAAGCCGGCCCCCGGCCCCTGTATTGAAAACCCGGTAGGGCAACGCTGCTCCACCATCTTGAAAGGACGGTTTGCGCAACCGCCCACCTGTACAAGTTTGATGAACTGGAAGTCCGCATCTGGTGAATGGACTGAAATGCAAAACGGCTTCAACACCGAAGTCTTGAAGCCGTTTCAAGCATTCTTCAATCAAAGACCGAAGAAGCTGTTTTTGGCAGGCCGACTGGCCTGACGGGAACTGGTGCAGGGCTTAGTAGCCGCCGCGTCCACCGCCGCCGCCGCCACCGGAGCGTCCGCCACCGGCGCCGCCGCCGCCGTACGGGCTACGGAAACCACCGTCGCTGCCGCCGCCGGATGAACGACCGCCGCCACCACCGCCGCCATAACCACCGCCGCCGCCAGCGCCACCACCGTAGCCGCCACCGCCGCCACCAAAGCCGCCGGTGCGTGGAGGACGGGCCTCCATTGGACGGGCTTCGTTCACCACAACGCTACGGCCGCCCAGAGGCTGGCCGTTCATGCCGTTGATGGCCGCTTGTGCTTCAGCATCGCTGGCCATTTCGACAAAACCAAAGCCCTTGGAGCGACCGGTGTCGCGTTCCATCATGACTTTGGCGCTGATCACAGCGCCGAATTGTCCGAATGATTGCTGCAGGTCTTCGTCACGCACCGAATAAGGAAGGTTGCCGACGTATAGTTTGTTGCCCATGAAGGGACTCCTCTAAAACACATAAATAAAAGCGATGGGGTCCCGAAAGCACAACAAATCTTCAACGTTCCTCTGTAGCGCGCGAAACTGACCGATCACCTAACAAGTGCAAACTTGAATTTGCACCGGTACATTATGCTTCATTTACCCCAAAGAGCGGCAGTGAAACCACCCCTGAAACGCCCTGCCAGCAAGACTTGGTAGGTAGAAACACTGAGTTCCGGGCGCACATTTTCCAGCCCCAATCATTCGCAAATCGGACTGCGATGGTTGGCAAGCTAGCACCGCCTGGATTGCTTGTAATTGCACTGGTTACAAAAATTTACCAGTTCACCTCATGTTCAGGCGTTGCGCCGATGCGGTGAATCGAGCGGTCGGCGCCGTCAAACTCTTCTTCCTGGGTCAGCCGCAACCCCAGGGTGATTTTCAGTGCGCCGTACACCAAGAAACCCATGGTCACCGCCCAGGCCACGCCCATGGCGGTGCCGATCAGCTGCGCCCCAATGCTGACGCCGCCCAGGCCGCCCAGCGCCTTGCTGCCGAAAATACCCGCAGCCAGTCCGCCCCAGGTGCCGCACAGCCCGTGCAGCGGCCAGACGCCGAGCACATCGTCGATTTTCCATTTGTTCTGCGTCAGCGTGAACATCACCACAAAGACGGCGCCTGCCACGCTGCCGACCACCAGTGCGCCCAGCGGATGCATCACATCGGACCCGGCGCACACCGCCACCAGTCCGGCCAGCGGCCCGTTGTGGACAAAACCGGGGTCGTTCTTGCCAAAAGCCAGCGCGGCCAGCGTGCCCCCGGCCATGGCCATCAGCGAATTGACCGCCACCAGACCTGAAATCTTGTCAAGCGTCTGCGCGCTCATCACATTGAAGCCGAACCAGCCCACCACCAGAATCCAGGCGCCCAGCGCCAGAAAAGGAATGCTGGACGGCGGATGCGCCGACATGGCGCCGTCCTTGCGGTAGCGGTTGCTGCGCGCGCCGAGCAGCAGCACGGCGGGAAGCGCCAGCCAGCCGCCCAGCGCATGAACCACGACAGAGCCGGCAAAATCATGAAACTCGGCCCCGGTGAGCGACCTGATCCAGTCCTGCACGCCGAAGTGCCGGTTCCAGGCAATGCCTTCAACAAACGGATAGACGAACCCGACGATGACGGCCGTTGCGATCAGTTGGGGATAAAAGCGCGCCCGCTCGGCAATTCCGCCCGAGATGATCGCCGGAATGGCGGCCGCGAAGGTCAGCAGGAAAAAGAACCGAACCAGTTCATAGCCGTTTTTCGCGGCCAGTTCCTCGGCGCCGACAAAAAAATGGGTGCCGTAGGCCACGCCATAACCGACCGCAAAATAAACCACGGCGGACACCGAGAAATCCACCAGTATCTTGACCAGCGCATTGACCTGGTTCTTCTTGCGAACCGTTCCCAGCTCCAGAAAGGCAAAGCCTGCATGCATTGCCAGCACCATGATGCCGCCCAACAAAATGAACAGGGCATCTGAGCCCTGTTTGAGTGCTTCCATAACGCTCTTTCTTCCATGAAATGTGATGTATTGGTGCATTTTTTAGAAAAACCCAAAAAACGCACCAAAAACAAGCAAGAAATGCGCCGTTAAAAAGAGCTGTTCTGGTGCTTTGGGCTATGGCTTGGCCCCTATGGTCGAGCTTGGCCACAAAGCCCTCCCTATAATGCCGGCTGTCATTGGGGAGTAGCCGCCCTTCTTCATTGAGAGGGGTTTGCGTCAACAGACTTGTCTGGCCTTGCAACAGGGCCGGCATGGCGCAAACAGTTTCCAAGCCTGGCGAGACCTTTGACTGCACAGCCTCCAGAACTTTAAAAAAAGCTCGGGCCGGAGGAGCCGTGCGGTCATGGGTTTGTTCGTCCGGCCGGAGCTGTTTATTTTTCATGGAAGCTTTCCTCGTCTCCACCGGTATCGTCGGCCTTGCTGAAATGGGCGACAAGACCCAGCTGCTTGCGCTGGTGCTGGCGGCCAAATTCAGAAAACCCTGGCCCATCGTCTGGGGCATCCTGGCCGCCACCCTGGCCAACCATGCGATGGCCGGCGCGCTGGGCGCCTGGGTGACCACCTTTGTGGGGCCGCAAACCCTGCGCTGGATTCTGGGCATTTCCTTCATCGCCATGGCGGTGTGGATGCTGATTCCCGACAAGCTGGACGAGGAAGAACTCGACAGGAAGCCGCCCCGATTCGGCGTCTTCGGCACCACGGCGTTCGTGTTTTTCCTGGCGGAAATGGGCGACAAGACGCAGATCGCCACCGTCATGCTGGCCGCCCGGTACGACGCCTATGCCTGGGTCGTGGCCGGCACCACGCTGGGCATGATGCTGGCCAATGCGCCGGTGGTCTGGCTGGGCAGCCGCTTCATGCACCTGATCCCGCTGCGCGTGGTGCATGTCGTGTCGGCGCTGGTCTTCGCGGCGCTCGGCGTGCTGGCGCTGGCCGTGCCGGTCTAGATTGCTATACTGGCCACGCGCCGATTTGCTCAGCTTGCGGGCGCGTAAAAAGTACCGCTAAAGACGACCCTCCCCCTCAACCCGGACTCGCCTTAGCGACGCCGGGTTTTCTTTTTGCCGTTTCAAGCTGCCGTTTTTCTGACCTGAACCTGTACTGATTACCGTGGATTCACCCCTCACAGTGCCCATTGCCCCCGCCCTGGTCGCCACGCCGGCGTCCATGCATTTTGCCGAGGCGCTGCCGCTGCGCAGCGGCGCCTCGATCCACGCCTATGACCTGAGCTATGAGACCTACGGCCAGCTCAATGCCGACAGGTCCAACGCGGTGCTGGTCTGCCATGCGCTCAATGCGTCGCACCATGTGGCCGGCGTCTATCTGGACGAGGCCGGGCAGGTGCTGGACAAGTCCGAAGGCTGGTGGGACACCATGATCGGCCCGGGCAAGCCGGTCGATACCGACCGGTTTTTTGTCATCGGCGTGAACAACCTCGGCTCGTGCTTCGGCTCGACCGGGCCGATGCAGACCAACCCCGACACCGGCGAGGTCTACGGCGCCGACTTTCCAGTCGTCACGGTGCAGGACTGGGTCAACGCGCAGGCCAGGCTGCTTGATGCGCTCGGAATCGAGAAACTGGCCGCCGTCATGGGCGGCAGCCTGGGCGGCATGCAGGCGCTGAGCTGGACGCTGCAATACCCCGGGCGCGTGCGCCATGCGGTGGTGGTGGCGAGCGCGCCCAACCTGACGGCCGAGAACATTGCCTTCAACGAAGTGGCCCGCCGCGCCATCGTCACCGACCCCGACTTTCACGGCGGGCATTTCTACAGGCACGGCGTGCTGCCCAAGCGCGGCCTGCGCATCGCCCGCATGATCGGCCACATCACCTATCTCAGCGATGATGTGATGAACGAAAAATTTGGCCGCCAGTTAAAAGCCCCCACGCTCCCCGCTTCGCGTGGTTCGCTGCCCTTGCAGGGCGCCACGCCGCCAGAGGCGTCGCATCTGCCGGCTGTCCAAGCCCGCGCAGGCGGGCTCGGAGCCGCAGCCGTCAGCCCCGAGGGGGCGCTGCGCCTGCGGCCCGGCGAAGCCGGTTCCGCGGCCCCTGCTTGGGAAGAGAATGCACCCACGCTCCCCGAGCAGGCCGCTGGGCCTTACCGCTACTCTACTCAGGAGGTCGAGTTCCAGATCGAAAGCTACCTGCGCTACCAGGGCGACAAGTTTGCCGAATACTTCGACGCCAACACCTATCTGCTCATCACCCGGGCGCTCGACTACTTCGACCCGGCGAGCGAATCCGGCGGCGACCTGAGCCGCGCGCTGGCCGGCGTGACGGCCAAATTCTTGCTCGTCAGCTTCACCACCGACTGGCGCTTTTCCCCGGCGCGCAGCCGCGAGATCGTCAAGGCGCTGGTGGGCAACCAGCGTGACGTGAGCTACGCCGAAATCGACGCGCCGCATGGGCATGATGCCTTTTTGCTCGATGACGCACGCTACCTGGGCGTGGTTCGCTCTTATTTCAATAGCAAGGTGGCCGCATGACCGGAACTCCTCAACCCGACGTGCAGCCGACGCCCGACCAGTTGTCGATTGCCCGGCTGGTGCCCCAGGGCGCGCGCGTGCTCGACCTGGGCTGCGGCAACGGCGCGCTGCTCGACCACCTGATCCGGGAGCGCGGCTGCTCGGGCTACGGCGCCGAGATTGACGACGCCAACGTGCAAGCCTGCGTGGCGCGCGGCGTCAACGTGATCCAGTTCAACCTGGAAGACGGCCTGGCGCTGTTCGGCGACGATTCCTTCGACGTCGTGCTGCAGATCGACACCCTGCAGCACTTGCGCAATGCCGAAGTCATGCTGCGCGAAACGGCGCGCGTCGGCCGCATCGGCATCGTCGCCTTTCCCAACTTCGGCCACTGGCCGAACCGGCTGGCGGTGCTGCGCGGGCGCATGCCGGTGACCAAGGTGCTGCCCTACCAGTGGTACGACAC
>JAQGMN010000396.1 GCA_028292345.1 Polaromonas sp.
GTTCACGGCCCAGGATATCGACCGCAATGGTCTTGCCCACATCGGACGCGGTGGTCAGCACGGCGGTGGCGCCCAGCAGCAAAGCGACCTGTTCGGCCATGGCGTTGGCGCCGCCGACATGGCCGGAGAGCACCGGAATGACGAACTGCCCGGCGTCATCGACCACCAGCACGCCGGGGTCTTCGTCCTTGCTTTTCAGGTGCGGCGCAATCAGCCGCACCACCGCGCCCAGCGAGACAAAGAAAACCACCTGGTCAAACTCGGTGAACAGCATGGCGATTTCATCGCGGAAGGCGCCGCTGTAGGCACGCACCGGGTTGGACAGGCCGGCCATCAGACTCACGAATTTTTCAGCCACGCAGACGCTGGCATGCGGCAACTGGCGCGCCAGTGCGGCGGTTTGCTGCGCGCCGTATTTGGTGATGGCGACCAGGACGACGCGCACGGCGGTGTTGTTGTCTGGCAAGGGATTCATGGTCATCCTAGGGTTTCCTCTTCGATTTCAGTGCTGGTTTTCTTGCGGCAGCCGCGCTGCATCTCGCCGCGCGCGCGCCCCGGGTTTTTCACCAGCAGCAGCGACAGGTAGTTGACCGTGGTGCCCTTGAGTGCGGCCACGTCATGCACGATGCGCTCGACCGGCGAGCCGGCCTTTTCAATGAACCGGCTGTGCAGCAAGAGGCCTCGGCGCGACAAGAGGTCGATCAGGTCGTCCAGCAGCGGCTTGACCTTCATCAGCACCAGCGTGTCGAAGTCATCGAGCATCTTTTCAACCGCCGCAATGCCGTAGGCAGCCGGTACGATGGCGATGGTGTCGTCCTGCTCGGACAGCGGCATCTGCAGCCGGGCGCAGGCTGCGTTGAACGAGGTGACGCCGGGCACGATGTCGATCTTGGCGCCGGCATCGAGCTGGTGCAGCACGCGCGCCAGGTAGCAAAAGCTGGCGTAGGTGGAGGCGTCGCCTTCGACCAGGAACAGCACGTCCTGGCCGGTTGCCAGCAGCTCCTTCACCGTTTCAGCAGCCTTGAGCCAGTGGCGGGCCAGTTTTTCGACATCGTGGGTCATCGGGAACAGCAGCGGCTGGTGCTGCGCGGGCAGTACCAAGCCGGCCCGCAGCGCAATGTCGAGCGCGTAGCTTTCCTTGCGCAGGCTGCGCACCGGGTAAGTCCACACGGCATCGGGACGCTCCAGCAGGGCCCAGGCGCGGCGGGTGATCAGGCCGGGATCGCCGGGACCGAGGGACACGCCGAACAGGCGGCCCGGCGCGGGCGCCAAAGACACCGCTTGAAGATCAGTCATCGTTTTTTTCCATCCTGTTCGATTTGACGGCTGTGGACATGGCGACTTTTTGCGCGCACACCAGCCACACCGGGTTCTCGGCCGCCATGCGGTTCATGTGCAGGATCGGCTTGCTGCGCGAGGCTTGCAGCTGCAGCACGTCCCAGGCCACGCCGAGCGACTTGAGCGTCTCGACGGCCACGGCCAGGTTTTCCAGCGTGACGAAGTTCATCACCAGCCAGCCCTCGGGCTTGAGGCGCTGCAATATCAAACAAATCAGCTCGGCCAGCTCGCCGCCTGAGCCGCCGATAAACACCGCATCCGGATCGGGCCAATGCTGCAGCCCTTCGGGTGCCTTGCCATACACCAGCGTGTGGTTGCTCAGGCCAAGTGCCCGGCGGTTGGCCCGCACGATGGCGCTGTCATCGACGTTTTTCTCTATTGCGTACACATGGCCCTGGCTGCACAGCCGCGCCGCCTCCAGGCCCACGGAGCCCGATCCGGCGCCAATGTCCCAGACCACGCTGCTGGCGCGCAATTGCATGCGGGCCAGCGACACCACGCGCACTTCGTTCTTGGTGATCAGGCCTTTTTCCGGGTAGCGCTGCTGGTAGCTGGCGTCAGGCAGGCCCAGCACCACCGGCTGAGGGCGCGGGCGGATGCGCCACAGCAGCACCACGTTCGGGTCGGCAAACGGCATCTGCGCCGCAGCGGTGATGGCCATGCCGCTGACGATGCGTTCCTCGGGCTGGCACAGGCGCTCGGCCACGGCCATCTCCAAATTATCGGCCAGGCCCTCCGTGACCAGCATGCGGGCGATGCGGTCCGGTGTGTTGGCAGGGCTGGTGAGAATAGCCAGCCGGTCGTTCTGGCGAATGTCGCGCAGCAGCGCGTACAGGCCGTGGCCGGGCTCGGCGCCTTCTGCCCAGTCGCCCGCGTCCTTGGCGTGGACCGACGAAAATTTCATGTCCTGCCACGGCAACCCCAGCCGGGCGCAGGCCAGTTGCAGCGTCGAGACATTGGGAATCACCTCAATCGCCTCGATGCACAGGCGCGACGCTAGGTAAGCGGCAATGCCGTGGCACAGCGGGTCGCCGGTGGCCAGCACCACCACACGCTGGTTTTCGCTTTGGGCGGCGCGAATCCATTCGGGCACTTGCTGCAGCGCGCCGGTCTGGTCGGGCTGCAGCGCCAGCGGGCCGATGTGTTCGGCAAACAGCCGCAGCGCGCGCGCGCCGCCGATCACCAGTTGCGCCTGCTGCAAATGCGCCAGCGCGGCGCGGCCCAGGCTGGCCGCGCCGTCGTCGAGCACGCCGATGACCCGGCATTTTTCAATCAAAGGAATAGATTCAGAATTCAAGGGGCCTC
>JAQGMN010000418.1 GCA_028292345.1 Polaromonas sp.
CGTTGTAGAGCCAAAACGGCTGGCCCAGCATGCCGAAGATGCACGCCCAGCGCCGATACGATTCGCGGCGCTCCTGCGAGAGCCACACCGCGAGCGCCCCGAACAGGGCAATTCCGATCTGATCAATGGCCATGGGCCCCGCTGGAACTAACGCGCCGTTCAGGGCGGTGGCTGAGCTCGGGAAATTATTTGTGGCCACTTACTTACTTGGCAACCAAGCCACTGCGATGCGCCGCAAACATAGCTTGTGAACGGCTACTTACTTGCATCAGTACAAAGATAGCCTGCACATGGCCGCGCACAGTGAACTCAGACAAATCCATCCGACGCGCCATCACCTTATTAGACAAGCCTTCACACAGCAAACTCAGCACCTCGCATTGGCGTGGCGTCAGTCGCGGTTTTTTCGTGACATTGCTGTCAGTGTTTTCCTGTCCGTCATTGACTTGGTGAGGCAAGGACTTGCCTAGTATTTGATAAATGACCTGGATAATTTTTTTCGCAGTGTCAGCTTTAGACACAAAAGCCGCAGCGCCGCAGGATAAGGCCTGCCAAACGATATCTGACTCCATAACCGACGACAGCATCACCACGGGTACTTGGGGCCAGCGTTGTTTAAGCAGTCCCAGACCCTCTATTCCGTTAACGCCTTGCAGTTGAATATCCAGCAACACCAGCGTTGGAGGTTCGGTGTAGTCACGTTCAGCCTGCTCTAGGGACGCCGCCTCACGCACCTCGACATCGGGTATGCCAGCCTTCAGCACCAAGCTCATGCCAGAGCGGAACAGCGCATGGTCGTCAATAAGAAGAATACAAATAGAAACCATTATTAAATTACATCACCTCAAGCAGCCCTTGCCAAGCAGTCAATTTTGACCATGGACAAAATTACATAATTAGTACAAACTTAATATTTGTTACATGAAATGAAAATGAATAGCAAAAACAAAGTTTTGTTTTGGTACGAGGAAATCGCCGAACTGACCGACCGCATGTTGGTATTGACGCGCACTCGTCAGTGGGAGAATTTGCCAGGGCTGGAAACTCAATACAGTGACATGATGAAGCAACTGACGGCTATCGAGCCTCTGCACGCATTGAATGCGGAGCAGTTAGCAAGAAAGTGCCGACTGTTGTATGTAATCAACTCCAATCAGTACAAGATTTCGAGCTTCATTCAGCCGCAACTGGATGCACTGAGTGCCTGTCTGAGGAACTTGGAATTACAGCGACGACTGCATTAAGCCTGCGGCGAATTACCGGTCGCTGGCACGGATGTCGAGGCTGCGTGGTATAGCAGCCCTAGCTTTATTTCAGCAGGCAGTACCTCCTAGTAATCCATTAGGAGTATACGTTTGAGCGCTTTTCCCCTAAATGGATGTTTTGGCAGATTTTGCTCTGTTCTCCGGCACAGGTAACCCGACGAACCTGCCCCATTGGGCTGGATGCAAGTTCACTCACCAAAGATTCGAGTGTTGTCAAGCAGTCATTCTTGACCGTATATGCACAAAAACAAATACTGTACAAGCTAGTAATTATTGTAACTAATAGGAAAGCGTGCGCTTTCCCTTGGAAGTCTTCTCGTGAGCGGTACATCGAAAATTATTCGAAATTCACTACCAAAATTCTTTTCTATGAAACCCCCTGTAATATTTGTTCTTGAGCAGGGTTTGCCGCTGCGGCGCTGCTTCCCTTTAGCCCAGCATCGCCGCATCGGTTTTGCCAACGCGAGCTGGCCAGCTCGTCGAATTTGTGTGTCGAGATGAGCCGGCTCATGCCATTAAATCTCTTTTCTACGCGTCGAATCGCGCTGGTCACGGCCATCCTGGCATTTACAAGCGGTAGTGGCATGGCGGCTGACATGCCTGCGATCGATCCGGCCGCCCGTATGCAGGACGAACTCAGGCGCGCCGACAGCGCCGCTCCGCTGGTTCCAGCGCTGCCCCACCTGGCACCAGCAGAGCCCCTGCAGATCCCCGAAGCGCCCATGTTCGCGGGAAAAGTGCTGCTCCATGAGGTTTTGTTTTCGCCCAGCGAGCTACTTGACGATGCCGAATTGCACGCACTGACCCAGCCTTACTTAGGGCGCGAAGTCACCAGCCAGGATCTCAACGCTTTCCTTCGCGCCATCCAGACACTGTACCTGAGCAAGGGTGTACAAACGGCAGTGCCAGTGCTGCCTCAGCAGGATTTGCAGAGCGGCTCCATGCGGGTGTTGCTGGTCGAAGGCAAGCTCGGAGCGGTCAAGGTTGAGGGCGCGTTCAGCGTAGATTCTGACTGGGTCGGCCAGTGGTTCGACCTGGCAGCCGGCTCCGTCATCCGGCCCGAGGAACTTGAGCGCCGCCTGGGCGTATTCAATGTGACCAGCGACTACGCGGCTCAGGCGGCCTATGTTCCTGGCACTGAATTCGGCCGGAGCGACTTGCTGATTCGCGTGCCAGATACCTCGATGTCGCAGGTCTGGGGATTGATGGACATGCCCGACATCAGTTCCGGCCACGCAACGGGTACCAGCCTGATCGCCGGCTATCGCCGCTACCCGCTGGGTCTGCGCGGCGGTCGCGTGGATGTCATGACCATCGTCAACTCGAATGCCGCCACGCTGAGCCTGGCGGGCAGCCTGCCATTGGGCCAGCAGGGCTGGCGGCTAGGTGGCAGCGCCACGGGCTCGCGCTCGCGAAGCACGTTCGAGTCAAGCAATCCCGACATACCCGACCTGGTGATCAATGGTGTGTCCAGCTCAATGGCGGTGGAGCTTGGACGCCATCTGCCCATTTTCGCGCAGCAGCTGCTGCGTCTGTCCGGTGCCGTGTCGCAGGTGAAGTCCAAGTCGACCATCAGCGGCGAAGTGCTGAGCGACCGGAGCGTCGAGAGGCTGACACTGGCGGCATCGACAGACTGGCCGGCACGGGAGCCGGGCGATGTGTCGCCGGGGTCGCTGCGCACCTCAATCACCACCGCACGGGGGCCGGTCAACGCCTATAGTTTTGTGGAAGTGGCGGGCATGGTCGCGGTCAGGCTGGGCGCGGTGGGCGGACCCTTGCTGCGCGTCAACGGCCAGGCACGGCTGGGCGCGCGTAACGCACCGGACGTCACGGACGCCTGGTTGGCCGGCGGCAGCAATTCGGTGCGAGGCTTCGACAGCGGCGCCGTGATCGGCGAACGCGGTCATGCGCTGCAACTGGCGCTGTATCAACCCGTCACGGTCGAGGGACTCGATTCCACCGAGGCGTATCTGTTTGCCGACCAGGCCCGAGCCATCAGCAATGGTTCATCGCACAGCATCGCATCTGCCGGTGCGGGTGTCCAGTTTCAGGTGAATCGACACTTAGCGGTCGATGCCACCCTCGCCAGGCAGATCGCCGGCTTCCAGGGAGCACGAACGCGGCTGTCGCTGCGGGCCAGCGCGACCTGGTAGCAGCCATCACCCCATCCGAACACAGTTGGCAACCCAAAGAACTTCATTGACCCTCCTTTTCGAAATAACCCGCTCCATGAAAAAAATTCAAACTCCGCCCGTCCCTGCCTTTACTCCCGCACCCGCCGTTGCGGCCGCATCTGATTTCACTATCCTGCACCGCGAGGCCCACCGCTTGCTGCGGTTGAACCGCGACCAGCGCGATATGCGTTGGGTCGGCAACGCCATCACAGTGGCACTCGCGGCTGCGGAAATGCCGGCAGCGGCGGTCGAGTTTCCGTGCGTCATGACGCGCGTAGCCGGCGGCGGCGGGCGGCTCCTGGCCATTACTGGCTTGGAGCAGGGTCGTAACCTTTTCGTGGATACCGACGGGCACTGGACCGGCAACTACCTGCCGGCGGTTCTGCGCACCTGGCCGTTTCGCCTGTTGACTGAGTACGACGACGAAGGCGCACGACCGGTCGCCGTGCACCGGCCCGCGCTCGGTCTGGCCAAGGGCGATCCATTGTTCGACGATCAGGGCAAGGAAATGCCCTGGCTGCAGGCGGTCTTGCAAGAACTGGTCGCGCTGGACGCGGCGGCCTCGACGACCTCCGACATGGTGGCCGCGTTGGACGACGCCGGCGTGCTCCATGAGCGCACGCTGCAGGTCATCCTGTCGAGTGGCCGCCAGATGGAACTGACCGGCTTCTTGAGCGTTGATGAGACCAAGTTGAATGCGCTTGACGCGGCGCAAGCCGGGGAACTTCACAGCAAGGGTGCGCTGGCATTGGCCTACCTTCACCTGCTGTCCATCAGGCGCTTCAGGCCCCTGATGGAGCGCGCTGCGCAGCAAGAGCCTGCCGCAGCGCCGGTGGCGGCCACCGCCCCGGCCGAGCCCGAGCCGGCCACCGCCTGATAAAGCCTCCTTCATTTCACATCGCCCGCACTGCCTTCCTATCCCCGGTTACCAGGACTCCACGCCATGAAACTCCCCGCCCGCATGATCCGTTCCCCCGCCCTGATGGCCCGCCTTGCCCGCCGGCGCCTGCTGGTGCGCGTGCGACCGCTGGCTTTGGCGGCAGCGGTTGCGCTGGGCGCGACCGGGCCGGTGGTGCAGGCGCAGACGGTTATCACACCGCTCATGGGCGCCGGGCAGACCGCCACCGTGGTGACCAGCCAGGGCAACCAGACCGTCGTCAACACACAGTCCCTTCGGGACGGCAATGCCTTCAGCACCTACTCGGCCTTCCAGGTTGGCCAGGGCGACACGGTCAAGCTCGCGGTGCCCCAAGGCGCCAACTGGTGGGTCAACATCGTGCGCGATTCGCGGGTGCGCGTTGATGGCCGTCTGGAGAGTCGCCTGACCGACGGCCGTATTGGCGGCAACATCCTGTTTGTCGACAGCCACGGTTTCGCGGTCGGGCCGACCGGGCAAGTCGATGTCGGCCGGCTAACGTTCGCCGCGCCATCCACCACCTTTGTGGACGCTCTGCTGGCCGGCGGTGGTGTATTGTCCGGCGCTGCCGTAGCCGGGCTGCTGACCGGTCAATTCGAGCGCTCGGCCAACGGCGCAGTGGATATTCAGGGTCGGGTCATGGCCCAAGACGGGGTGAACCTGATGGCGGGCGCTGGCGGCGGCGCGGCTCGCGCGGTGAGCATCACCGGTCAGGTGGTGGTGCAGGGCCGCGCGGCTGGCTCGGCGGTCAATCTGGGCGATTTGAAAACGCTTGCGCCGCTGCAAGACCTGGATGGCGTCATCGACATCACCACGCCCGGCAGCATCCGGCTGGACGGCGTGCTGATTTCCGACAGCGCACTGTGGACGCGTGCGGGCGCGATCCGCGTCGTGGCTGGAACCGACATTGCGGTGGGCGCCAATACGCGCATTTCTGCTTCCGGCGCGGTCGGCACCGGCCAGGCCGGCGGGCAGATTGCCCTGTTCGCGCACCGTGACATTGCCAACGAACCCGGCGCCGTGCTGCGCGCCCATGGTGATGGCGCAGGCGCAGGCGGGCAGATCGAATACTCGAGCGTGAAGAAACTCGCGCTGCACAACATGACGCTGGACGCGGGCAGCGACACCGGCAAGGGCGGCCTGGTCTACCTCGACCCCGAAGACGCGACCATTACCCAGGAAGCCGGCAACCTGACCAACGGCGCCGACTTCGTCGTCGAAGCCTCGAACTCCATCACGGTCAGTTCAGGCACCATCGTCAACACCCGCCAGGTCGCCGCCGGCGACTCCACCAACGACAACGTCGCCTCCAGCGGCAACAGCGGCAACATAAGCCTGACGGCCCCGCACATCGCCGTCGAAGCCGACAGCGTGCTCGATGCATCGGTGCAAAACCGCAGCGGTTCAACCTACACGGCGGGCGACGTTACGTTGACGGCCAAACACAGCAGCAGCGGCGAGACGCTGGTCACGCTGGCCGATGCCAACGCGTCCATCGACGTGGCCGGCAAGCTGAAGGGTCGCGACATCACGCTTTCGGCTACCATCGAGTCGTCGGCGCAGTTTGGAGGCATCTCGGGCACCATCCAGCAAAAGGTGATCGACCTGGCGCTGGAAGGACTGGGCTCTCCCCTGGCTCTGAGTCTGGCCTATGTCGAGGCCAAGGGTGACGCCAACGTGCGTATCAGCTCGGGCGCGGTGCTCGATGCGTCGCGAGATCTCAGCATCACCGCGATGGCGGACCGTTCCGCTGGCGCCGAGACAAAAACCGAAGGCGCATCGTTTGCCAACCTCAGCGCCGGTTTTGCGCGGGTCAGCGGTACCACGTCAATCGATGTGGAGGGCGACACCTTGCTGAGGGCCGGGCGCAACATCGACATGGTCGCCGCGTCCAAAACCACGATTGCCATGAGCTCTGCAGCTGCAGGCGAGACTGACGAGGCCACCGGTGCTGCAAACGTGGCATCGGTCGTATTTGCGGGCTCGCAATCCGACGTCACGACGTCCGTGCACATTGCCGCCGGCGCCGTGCTGGTCAGCGGCGGCGACACCACCCTGCAAGCCTTTCACGGCGCGCAGTACGAGACCTCGGCAGAGGCCAAGGTCTATGGCGGCGGCACGGTCGGCATGGTCGGCGCGCTGTCGCTGCAGAAGTCGACCACCACCGTCACGGTCGATGGGCGCATCACGGCAGGCGGCGATGTCAAGCTGATGGCCATGAATGCCTCGGCGAAAAATTCGATCTCGGCCGAAGCTGTCAACGCCAGCGAAGACGAAGAAGCGGACAAGCCGGAGTTGCCAGAGTCGCTGGAGCTGTCCGATGACGAAGCCAAGGAAAAACTGTTCAGCGCTTTCATGGACATGGCCGCCGAACTGGGCAGGGGCCCCGACAAAGCCTCGGGCGGCGACGTAAGCCCGCCCGCGCTTCGCATGGCCGGCGCCATGACTTGGTCGCAGTCCGACCACACGACACGTGCCAGCCTGGGCGCCGACGCCGTGGTCAATGCCGCTGGCAATGTCGTCATCGACGCACAGACGCTGGTTGGCCAGCTCAAGAGCAGCACCGCGTCCGAAGCGACATCGGAAACCGACGGCGAGGACGCCTCGAAGATCGCGCTGAGCGCGGCCTTCAACTTCGGTTCGCACAGCTACACCACCGAGGCGCTGGTCGGCGCGGGCGCGGTCATCAATGGCGCCCATGTTGCGGTCCATGCCGCCACCGACATTCCCGAGTTTTATTCGGCCGGCCTGCCGCTCGAATGGGACAGCATCACGTCAGCCTATGAAAACATCATGGGCGGCACCGACTTCCTGACCGATGGTTTCAACAGCAACGTCGGCGCATCCGGCGCGGCCGCCGACCTGGCCGTCGCTGGCGCCGTCAGCCTGTCGTTCATCAAGAACAAGACCGTCGCCTGGGTCGACACCGGCGCGCACATCACCGCCACTGCGGTTGACAACGCCCCGTGGAGCTACGGCGTGCGTGAGGTCGCTTTCGACTCGGACATCGAGTCGATGGCCACCGGCCCGGCACCCTACCGGCTGGACAAGGACCTGGGCGTGCTGGGCGACTTTGTCAGCGAAACGCGCGTGGCCCCGCAGGGCAACGACCTGGAAGCAATCAACTTCACGCGCGAGTTCGGCGGATCGGTCGTCGTGCGCGTTGAAAACCACGTGCAGACCCTGCACATGGCCGGAGGCAGCGGTCCTGAAGCCGGCGGCGACGGGGGCTCCGTCGGCGGCACCTTCTCGCTGGTCAACCGCGACAACACGGCGATTGCCGGCATCGCCGACAAGGCCGTCATCGACACCCGGCGCCTGGACGTGGCGGCAGAAACCACCGACTGGCTGCTGACCGTCTCGCCCACCTCGGGCGGCGGCGAGGGCGTGGCGGCCAACGGCATCGTGTCGTACAACCAGGTCAAGGAAGTCACGCACGCGTCCATCAGCCGCGAAGCAAAGGTCACCGCGCAGGCCGTCAATGTCGACGCGCAGTTGTCGCTGGGCGCCATCGCCATCACGGGTGCCGTGACGCAAAGCGAAAACTCCGGGGTTGGTATCGGTATCGCGATGAACGAGATCCAGGGCGGCACGCAGGCCTATGTCGGCGACAACAATGCCGACGACGGGCGCACCACCAACGGCTCGGCCGCAGCAGGCTTCATTGCCACCGGTGCACTCGGTGTACGGGCTATCAGTGACGGCATGGTCATCGCCGTGGGCGTTGCGGGCGCCAAAGCCGGGAGCAAGGCCGCCAAGCCCGACCTGGCCGAAAAAGCCGACTCGGCGTCCACAGCCTCGCAGTCCATCGCAGGTGATGGCGGCACGGCGGCGCTTGGCGATATCGGCGGCGACCTGCAGGGGCAAGGCGCTGCCGGCTCGGGCGGCGAAGGAGAAAGCGAG
The DNA here is from genome assembly GCA_028292345.1 of Polaromonas sp. Lineage (GTDB taxonomy): Bacteria > Pseudomonadota > Gammaproteobacteria > Burkholderiales > Burkholderiaceae_C > Polaromonas. The sequence goes on from JAQGMN010000418.1 coordinate 8,259, forward strand.
GGTGAAAGCAAGCCTCCGAAGTTTTCAGTGGCCGGCGCAGGCGCCGTAGTCACCAACTTCACGGACATCGACACATTGGCGCAGATCGACGGCGCAGTCGTTCATGGCATCGCCAGCGGTACCACGGCGGTCAACGTGCGCGCCCTGTCCGACCTGATGCAGGTCAGTGTGGCGGGCGGCGGCGCGCTGGCCATGGCCAACAATTCATCGACCACCTTCAGCTCGGCCATCGCGGGCGCGGTGGCGATCCAGAGCTCTGACGACGACACCACCGCGCGCATCGGCGGCAGCAGCATCACGGCGCTGGCCGATCGCGCCGATGCGCTGACGGTGCAGGCGCTCAAGACGGGCGAACGCACGGCGGTCGCGACGGGTATTTCCGTCAACATGTCGTCGGGCAGCACCAGCGATTTGTCGATCGTCGGCTCGGCTTCGATCACCCACGTCAGCGACGACACGCTCGCCAGCATCGAGAACTCGACCGTCACCGGCAACGCCGCCAACCCGACCGCACTCGACGCCGTCGTGCTGGCCTATGACCGCAGCCGCATCGGCGCGGGTGGCGGGTCGCTGTCGTTCAGCAAGGGCAAGGGATCGGCCGGCATCGGTGCCGCAATTTCCGTGGTCGACATGGACGGCAGCACGTCTGCGTTCGTCAACGGCGGCGCCATCACGAAGGTGCATGACCTGACGGTGGCGGCGATGTCGTCGCAAAAAGTCGTCGGCATCGCTGCCGTCGCGGGCATCCAGACGGCGTCCGATTCGAAAGGCCAGCTGCTCGGCTCGTTTGTCTTCAACGACATCCGCAACACCGTGGCGGCAGGGGTTAAGGGCGGGGCGCTGGTCAACCTGTCCGGCGACCTGGACCTGAAGGCCGGCGGTGCGCTGTCTGACAGTGCGCTCAACGACATGATGGGTTCGGTGCGTACCTCTTACGTCACCGACTACGAAATGAGCAGCAACAACAGCGGCTACACGAGCGACTTCACGTCGGCCGTTGGCGGCGAAAGCATCGTCGGTGTGGCCGGCACGCTGAGCGTGACGCTGGGCAACAACGCCAACAGCATGGGCATTTCGTATGCGCAGAACAACATCCAGACGCGTTACAGTGCCGAACTCGCGGCCAACGTGACGGCGTCGGGCGACGTGCGGGTGGACGCGGTCAGCCAGGCTGACATCATCGGCATCTCGGCCGGCCTGGGCGTGACCAAGGGCAAGTTCTCAGGCATGGGTTCGGCCTCGGTCAACCTGATCGGCCAGCAGACCGATGCGCAGGTCAATGGGGGCTCGGTCACCGCCGCCAGCCTGGCGGTCGGGTCGGGCACCGAAGGCAACCTGTTCGGCCTCGCGGGCAACCTGAGTTTCGCGGTCGGCAGCGGCAGTGGCACGGCTGCCGGCGCGGCCATTGCGTACAACCAGACCGGCACCCGCACGTACACCGACGGCGGCCCGTCAATGACCACGGCCGGCGCAGGCAATGCGGCGTCCATCAACAACTACGCGGTCATCAATACCGGCGGCGGCAACGTCACCGTGGCCGCGCACAACACCAGCGACACGATGGCGCTTGCCGCCTCGGGCGCGGCAGCCACCGGCAATATGGCGTTTGCCGGCGCAGCCGCCTGGAACGAGATCGGCGACGTGACCGATGCGGAAATCCGCAACGCGACCGTGCACGCGACTACCGTGACAGTGCAGGCCGGCGAGGGCGAAGGCGCCCAGAGCGCGCGCATCCGTTCCCTGGTCGGCGGGCTGTCCGCGTCCAAGGGTTATTCGGCGGCCCTGGCATTTGGTTTCAACACCATTGAGTCCGAACGCTCGGCCCAGATCCTGAGTTCTGGCATCACCGCCAGCCATGCGCTGTCGGTGCTGGCCGATGCGCAAGGCAGCATCGAAACGCTGTCGGTCGCAATGGCCGGCGGTAAGGACTACGCCATCGCGGGCTCGTCCAGCGTCAACTGGCTGAACGGCAGCACCGCCGCGTTGATCGACAACAGCACCATCGCGGGCAGCGCATCGACCCTGACGGTGCACGCCGCCCAGAGCGGCAGCATCAATTCGCTGGCCGGTGCGGTGTCCGCCGGCCTGACGGGCGGCGCCATCGGCGCTGCCATGGCCGTCAACATGATGGGCGCGGGCGCCGACGATTTCAGCGTCAGCGCGGGCCTGACCAACACGACGCTGACGACAGCGGCAGCGGTGCTGGTCGAGGCAAAACTCACAAGCGCCATCGGCAGCATCGCGGCTGCAGGCGGCGCGTCCGCGGGCATGGCCATCAACGGCAGCGTGACACGCAACATCATTGACGGCGACGTGACGGTCACTGTTGACAAGGTGCAACAGCAGGCAACCGGCAGCACCTTCACGGTGTCGGCCGCACAAACCGCCAGCATCTCGTCGCTGGCCGGCGTGATCGGCGGCGCGGGTGGCAACGCCATCGGCGGCGCGATTGCGGTCAACGACATTTCATCGAACGTCGATGCGCGCCTGGCCGATTCCACGCTGCGGGTCAGCGGTGCGGTCAAGGTGCAGGCCGACATGGCTGGCGCGATTCGCTCGGTCGCCGCCGCAGGCGGCGGTGCCGGGTCGGTGGCCGTGAATGGCTCCAACACCACCAACAGCCTGACATCGACGGTGCAGGCCGAGGTAACGGGCCTGACCCAGCTTGCTGCCTCGACGTCGTTCGACGTGACGGCGCGTGACCGCTCGACCATCGAGTCGCTGGCGGGCAGCGTGTCCGGCGGGGGCACGGCGGGTGCCGGTGCCGCCATCGCGATGAACTTCCTGGGCCGCACTGTGGCCGATGCGGACGCGCAGAAACTTGTGAAGGCCAGCGTCGCTTCGAGCAAATTCTCGGTCAGCGGCGCGGTCAACGTGCTGGCCAGTTCGGAGTCGTCCATCGAATCGATGGGCGTTGCCGCAGCAGGCGGCGGCACGTTCGCTATCACAGGCTCCAACACCACCAACATTCGTGAAGACACGGTCGCAGCCAACTGGACCGGCAGCACGCTGGACGGCTCGAACAGCGGCTCGCTGACGGTCAAGGCGTCGGACGATGCCAGCATCTCATCACTGGCAGGCAATTTCTCCGGCGGTGGTACGGCTGCGGTCGGCGCGGCAGCGGCTGTTAACAAGGTAGCGACCCAGGTCAGCGCCACACTGTCGGGCACCGGCATCGGCAAGGTCGCGACGGGCGATGTGAACGTGCGCGCCGAAAGCGATGCGGACATCGACACCATTGCGGTCGGCATGAGTGCTTCGGGTACCGTCGGTGTGCAGGGCTCGGTGGCGGTCAGCATGATCAGCTCGACGACCTCGGCGCTGGTCAACAACGGCGCAGTCGTTGAAGCGTGGGACAGCGTGGCGGTCACCGCCGACAGCCGCGACCGCATCAAGGCACTGGCTGGCGCCGCCGCGCTGGGCGCGGCGGGCGCAGGCGTGACCGGCGGCGTGCTGGTGAACATGATCACCAGCAGCACCACGGCCGGCATTAGCGGCGGCGCCACCAGGGTCAGCGGCCTGGCCAATGGTGACGGGGTACTGGTCAATACGTCCCTTCTCGCGTCTGCGCCAGACTTGATGAACATCACGGAAGTCACTAACGCCGCGCTGACCAAGTCCGTGCTTGTCACCGACATGCGGCATGGGGTTGCCGTGCAGGCGACATCGATCGAGCAGATCGCTGCCCTCACGTCGGTGATGGGCGCCGGCACCGTGGGCGTCGGCGCTGCAGTGAACGTGGACAGTATTGCCGGCAGCACCCGCGCCTATGTGGACGGCGCCAGTATCAACACGCTGGCCGGTGGCGCGCTGGTTCAGGACGTCACCGTGCTGGCGGCCGACCATGCGCTGATTGCCAGCACGGTCGCCACGCTGGCTGGTGGCTTGGCCACCGGCGTGGCCGGTGCGGTGAGCACCGAGACCGTCAAACGCAGCAGCCATGCCGAGGTGCTTGGCGGCGCAGCGCTCCAGGCCGTGAACAACGCGACTATCAAGGCGGTCTCCACCGCCACTGTGGCCCAGATTGCCGCCGGCGCAGGCGTTGGCGGAACGGCCGGCGTGGCTGGCAGCGGCAATGTGGTGTTGCTGTCCGGCGACACGCGGGCGTGGGTTGGTGGCTCGACCATCGCCGCCAAAGATGTGAGCGTGCTGGCCGAAGGCGCCAACCGCACCAACCTGATTGCGGGCTCGATTGGCGGTGGTGGCGTGGCTGGCGTCGGCCTGAGTTTTACTGTCAACGTGTCGGGCTCGAACGTGCGCGCGCTGGTCAGCGACAGCCTGCTGCGAGCCGATGGCGACGTGAAGATTAACGCCACCAATACGACCGAAGAGCTGGCCGTGGCTGCCACCATCGGTGGCGGCGGCCTTGCCGGCGTGGCCATAGGTGCTGCGGTCACCGTGCTGGAAGGCAATACCGAGGCTGCCTTGAGCGGCAGCTCCGTTGTGGAGAGACGCATCCGGGCAACCTCCGGCTTTGTGGCGCCGGCGAACGATGCCAATGTCACCTTGCATCTGGTTTTGCCCGACAACATCGTCACCGCCGACGAACAAGGCGCCACGCGCTTTGTACTGACGCGAGCGATCAGCACCGAGCTGCAAGGTGGCGAAGTTGAAGTGGTCCAGGAGACTGCGGCGCTGGGCGCCGCAGCAGTGCTCAAGGTTTTCGACGGCACGCGCGAGGTCATCGCGACACGCAACGCCGACGGCAGCTATTCGGCTAATATTTCGTCGCTTGGCGACGGCCTGCTGACGGCGGTGATTTACACCTCGGTGCTCAACGGCGTGCCCCTGGGCAGCTCCGAATCCAGCCATGTCCAGTTCACCAAGGCGGCTGGCGTTAAATCACTGTCGGTGGCAGCGCTTGAAACCATTGACATCAACCACAACGCGGGCGCCGCCGGCGTCGGCGGCGCTGCGGGCGTAGGGTCGGCGGCCAACGTGGTAATCGGGCGCAGCAAGGTGGCGGCCAGCGCGGCGGGCTCAGTCCTCACCGTGGGCGGCAACCTGGCCGTAACTGCCCTGCGCGAGGCCGAGATTGACATGGTCACGGCAACAGCGGGCGGCGGCGGTTTGGTCGGCGTCAGCGGTGCGGTTGGCGTGCTGCTTTTTGGCACGGCACCTGACAGCAATGCCAGCGCCGAATTGAACGGCGGCAGCGGTAGCAGCATCAGCCGGGTTTCCGCCGGCACCGAGTCGAGCAAGGTCCAGGGCGCCGGCTCGTCACTGAGTCAGGCCGAGGCCGACTCGCTTAACGCCAGTTCAAGCTACAACACCACCAACGCATTTGGCGGCGCCACGGGCAAGCATTCCACCTCGGCCAGTCTGAGCGCTGCCAGCGTTCAGGCCGGCTCGGTGACGGTCAGCAGCCTGGACCGCACTTCGGTTGAAAACAACGCGGGTGCTCTCGCGGGGGGCAAATCAGTTGGCGTCAGCGCCGGTGTCGCGGTTACTATTCTGGGCGGCGTCAACAGCGCCAGCGTCAGCGCCAGCCAGCTGACCAGCCAGGGCGCGATCACCATCGCATCGGGCACCCGCACCCCTTCTAAAGGCTCGCCCGCCATCACTAGCCGCGCCATTGCAGGCGCTGGCGGCTTTGTCGGCGTGGGCGCTGCAGTGTCGGTCGCCAGCAACCAGACCGCCAATTCAGCTACGCTGTCGGGCCAGGTCAATGCCGGCGGCGCTGTCAGTGTGACGGCGCTCGACCAGGCGTCGATGCTGAGCGAAGCGTTCGGCGCCACGGTGGGGGTGGCCAGTGTCGGTATCGTGGTCGCCACGGCAGAGCAGACCGGCAGCGTCGCCATCCAGGTCGGCGGCAGCATCAGCGGTGAAGGCGTTGCCATCAACGCCGCACGTGAGGGTAGCGTGTCAGCCAAAGCGATAGGCGGCTCCGCCGGCGTGTTTGCCGGCAGCGGTGCCGGCGCGACGGCCAGTGACCGCGGCGCCGTGGGTGTCACGCTCGCCAGTGGGACCGCGCTTGACGCGAGTCAGGGCACGCTGGCCATCTCAGCCCGTTCCAATCCCCATGCCACGGCTGATGCCGTGGGCGTGGCCGCCGCCGCTGGCGCCGCCATCGGCATTTCGGTCGCGCAAGCCCTGGTCGATTCAATCGTTTCGATCACCAGCCTGGGCGCGCTGACGCTCAAGGGCGACACCGTGAACATCTCGGCCGTGCTTGGCTCGGGCGATTCGGTCGTCACCAGCCTGGCCGCTGCCGGCGCAGGCGCGCTGCTGCTCGGGGCCACCGGCGCGTTGGCCACCTCGACCAACACCGGTAGCGCCAAAGTGGAACTGGCACAGGGCGCCGTCCTTGCTACCACCGGTGATGTGGGCATCATGGCCATCGATTCGATGCGCGTCGAATCGAGCGCCGTCGGCATCGGGGCCGGCTTTGTCGGTCTGGGCATGGCGTTTTCCAGTGCCGTTAGCGACACCACGGTCAAGGCCAGCGCCGGTGGCATCCGCGGCAATGTGGGTGGCAGCCTGCAAATCAAGGCCAACGGCAACGAGTCCATGGACAGCAACGCCATCGCCGGCTCCGGTGGCATCGTGGCGGGTGCCGGCGCAGAGGCGTCGGTCAATCACGACCAAACCGTGGCGGCCGACTTGGGTGTAACGGCCGGCCAAACGCTGGTGGTCGACGGAATGACCACGGTGGACGCTAGCCGCCTAGTACGCTACGACAGTACGACTACCGCCGTCAACGCGGCGGCGGTAGGCGCATCCGGTGCGGTCACCTGGGCCACGCTCGATGGCTCGGCCACTGCCCAGCTGCTTGACAACTCGACGTTGGACAGCGGCAGCCTGCGGCTCTTGGCCACCAACGACCTTGCGCGGACCAACCTGACGGGGCAAAGCGCCGTGGGCGGCGGCGGCGGCGTGTTGAGCGGCGCTGGCGCCGACGTGCACACCGAACTCAACGGTAACGCCACCGCCAGCATCGGCAGCAACGCGAACATCCTGCTGGAAGACCTGCTCGAACTGCGCGCCTACAACGAAATGCGCGGCTCGTCGCGCGCGCAGATGGACGTCGGCGGCGCCATCCCGATTGCCATGGTCAATACCAGCATCCTCAGCAACGCTAACGCCGATGCAAAAATTGGACAAAACACCAACATCAATGTTTATGGCGAAGCATCGGTCAATGCGCTGTCCTACATCGACATCGAGGCCAATTCGGTGTCCAAGACCTATGGCCTGGCCGCTGCGGCCCAAGGCAACGCCTACGCCACGGCCAATGTCAACAACCGGGTTACTCTGGGCAGCGGCACCGTGTTCAAAAGCACCGAAGACCTCAGCCTGCTGGCCGGGCAAGACCGCGACTTCAACCGCAACAAGCATTTCATCACGGCCCGCGTGGACCTGTTCAACCACTCGGCGATACCGGTTTCGATCAACCCCCATGCCGACGCCACGCTTAACCTGAACAACGCACTGCTGGTCGATGCCACGGCAGTCCGTTCGGGCGGCACCATCAAGCTGGGCGGCGTCGAAGGCACCCTGGTGGTCGAAGGCAAGGGCAAGGTCAGCGACTGGACCCGCGAGGTGGGCGAACTGATCGGCATCAGCAGCGACTACGGAAGCTCGAAGAAAAACCTGCACAACACGGCCTTGCTAAACGGCGAGTTCGAGGCCGGCTTTGGCAACAAACAGCGGCTGGTGATTGGCCTCAATGGGCAAATCCTGGAAAGTGAAGGCGACGTTCGCTACACCATCACCAATGAAGACCTGTCCGCTTCGGCCGGCGCCTATATTGACCGGCTGTACGACCAACTCGCGCGTTATGGCGATGTGCCCGAGGTAAAAGCCTTTGTCGAGGCCGAGCTCAGCTTTTATTTTGCCACGCTGCTCAAAGAAGGCCTGGCCGAAGAAATGACGATGGAAAACGGCACCAAGGTGATCGTGGCCTCCAGCGGCGTAGCTGCCAATTTCCTGAACATCCTGGACCTGCGCGCAGGCAGTGGAAACATCGAGCTGTTTGGCAACAACGTCACTGGCTCCGCGTCGCTCACGGCGCGTGCTGACTCCGAGATCTACATCGACAACCAGAGCCCGCTGAACCTGCGAGTCTACAACATGGTGGTCGACGCCAACGGCGGTTTTGCCAAATACAACGGCACCTACCTGAAGAGCAAGGCCGACATCGGCGTGCTCAACACCACAGCTAAAACCACCGGCCTCAGCGTGGACAGCATTGACACGCGCGGAGGCGGAGCGTCGCAGGAGTTGCCGACGTTGACGATCAAGAACACCTATATGCCGGGGCTGACGACGTGGGACCCCAATATCGCCTTGATTGCAACGGCACCCGACGGCACCCGGGCCGATCTGCGCGAAGACCAGATGCGGGCGCCCGAAATACGGGTCAACGGCTGGCTTTACAACAAGCTCGGCACCATCAACCTGAACAACACGGCCGGCAGTATCTCGGTCTATGCAGAAAACCCGGCCTACACGCCGCGTCTGGACGGCAAGGAAATCGTGGTGACGGCGGGCAAGAACTTCGTATTGTCCTCGCCCACCATCAGCCAGTCAGTTGGCGGCTCCCCTGAGTCGCTCTACGCAGTGCATTACAACGACGACCAGGAAAAAATTCTGGACAACCTGGGCATCTCGGCGTGCGGATCAGCGCGGCCCGGCGAACCTTCAGCGACGACTTACAACGCCAATTGCGTGGTCAACGGCGCAGGCGGGGTGTATGCCAGCGGCGCGATCTTCATCGGCGCCCGTTACCTGAATATTAACGGCACCGTGCAGTCGGGCCAGGCCGACTACAACGTGGTGCTCAGCAGCGCCACCGTGGGCAGCAAAATTACAGCCTGGAGCAATGAGTGGAAGAATAAGGGCGGGCTCTACCTGTCGCAGGGTAAATCGTCGCTGATCCAGGTGACTGGCGCGCTGCCGACTGACAGCGAGGCCGAGATCAACAAGCAGTTTGCCAATGGCACGATCACTGCCGGCCAGCGCACCACGGAACTGGCGGCCATGGCAGCGCGGCGCCTGCAGCCCATCGTCTACTTCGATGCCCAGACTAACCGGCTGCGCGTCGCGGCTACCAATGTCCAGGGCGGCCTGGTCGAACTCGTCGGCTCCATCATCAACACCGGCGGCGGCGTGGTGCGCGCGCTTGACGGCTACGCCCGCATCAACATCGACAACCAGACCGGGTACGGCCTGGACCTGATGGGCCTGGACACCGGCGGCGAGGCAGGCATCATCCGCATCACCGACATGAACAAGCCGGTGGGTAGCAGCGGGGACTTCCAGGTCACCACCTACCAGCGCGACAGCGACGGCGCCTTCCGCGCCACCGTGACGGCAGGGCGGGGCGCGGGCTCGGCCATCATTTCAACCACGGCTTCTTCACAAGCCAACCCGGCTAACGGTGTCAAGGCGCAGTTCAGCTACAACCCTGCCGCCAACAGCACCTACTCCTGGTCAGCCGGTTACGACTACGCGACGGAAAAACGCTATTACTTGAAAACCTCGTCTTACTTTGGCTTCATACCCGGCCCTTCGACCAACTGGAGCAGTGTCGATACCTACGTCAAGACCGCCAATGCCATGGCCGAGGACGTTTATGTCAGCACCGTCACGCCGGTGGGCGGCGGCTCCTTCTCTATCCAGTCCAACCGATTTATCACCGACGCGGAAAAGGAAATCTATTACCGCTCGTGGAGAACCTGCGGCTTCCTGTGCATCAAGAAAACCTACTACGTTGACAAGCGCACCGAAGTTGGCATGAAGGACGTCTTTACCCAGCGCGTCAAGGCTGACCATGCGATCAACATCGAACTGGTGGGCTACGACACTGGCGTGCTCAACGTCAGCAGCGTCGGCGACATCCGGCTGGGTGGCAACATCACCAACGACAGCGGCACGGTGACACTGACCTCGGTCAATGGATCCATCAACCAGCTCAACAGCGGCGCGGTGGTGGACGGCGTTGACCTGAACTTCCATGCCAAGACCGGCATCGGTACCGAGGCTGCACCCATCAACCTGATTACCGGGACGGGTTCTTTCACCGCCGTCTCCAACACAGGCCCGATCAGTGTCAAGGGCGTGAGCGGCGCGCTGCGCATCAACCAGGTGAGCACCAATGGTGATGTCTGGCTCGATGGTGACGGCTCCATCGTCGGGCTGGATCCGAGCAAGGTCCATGTCACCGGCAACCGCATCTTCATGTCTGCGCCAACCGGCGGCATCGGTGAATTCAATCTTGACGGCAGCGTCAAGTCCACGCTGAACATCCAGACCCTGAATTCGCTCAACGGCGGCCTGACCGTCTACGCCCGCAACGGCATTGCCATCAAGCAGGCCACCGGCAACCTGTGGGTCAACCAGGTCGTCACCGGCGGCGACGTGTACCTCGAAGCTGCCACCGGCGACCTGATCGACAACAACCGCAACGAATCGCGCGACGAACGCACCGAAGCCCAGCTGCTGGCGCTGTGGGACCAGGCCGCGCTGCAGGGCAACTCGGCCGAAGACAGCCGGCAGTTGACGCTGGCCACCACCCGCACGCAATTTCGCCGCTACTGGAGTCTGCTTGACGTGCGCAACGTGGTGACGGATGGCAATGGCAACGTTACCAGTTACGCCGCCGACCCCATCAATCCGGCCACCTACGTGTTTCACTTCAGCACGGCCGAACATGATCAGTACCTGCTTGGCGGCCTCACCGAAATGCAGATCGCAGGCATTGAAGCGGCACGCACCACGGAAATGAAGGCCTTGCACGCGCAATTTGGCGGCACCGTCTACCAGACCAACAACGACCGCATCATCACGGCGGTCAATGTTGCCAACGCGGCTGCTGGCAAGTCTGAGGTCGGCGCACTGGCCGCATGGACGGACGCCGAACTGTTCAGCCCGCTGCCCAGCGCGGTGTTTACCAAGAGCAGCACCGACACGCAAACCCGCATCGAGGAGCCCAACGTGGTCGGCAACCGCGTGGTGCTGCGCTCCGGCGGCCAGATCGGCAACGACGACGGCCAAGTGGTGATTCGGCTCAAGCGCGAGGACCGCATCGCCCAGGGCTTGGCGCCCGAACTGACAGCCGACGAGCGGCTGGCCATCATGTCGGGCGAAAGCGACGACATGATCTTGAACCGGGACAGCTGGACACTGACCGTGGTCAAAAAGGACACCTTCAACGTCTTGTCGAACCGCCTGAACGTTGAGTCCAACGGCTTCATTTACCTGGGCGCCGACACCACCGAAACCTACACCAACGGCGGCACGGCCAACCTGGAGATGATCAAGGCCCCAGGCGAGGTCCGCATCAAGGTGACAGACTCCATCCTGAGCGTCGCCAACGCCGGCGTGTCAGTCATCCAGGCCCAGAAAGCCGTGCTCGAAGCAGCCCAGGGCAGCATCGGTGCGGCCGGCAAGCCGATTCAGATTACCCTGGCGAACAACGCTGCGGGCACGTTGGTGGCGCGCGCCAACGATGGCATCTGGATTCACCAGATCGGCGACATGCGGGCCGCCGACATTTACACCCCAGGCAGCGCGACGCTGTCGGCCACAGGCGCCATTTATGACGCCCGTGCCGTCACCAATTACCCTGCAACCGGCGACCGCGCCGTTCGCTCGATCGAAGCCAACGAACTCACGCTCAACGCGCTGGGCGGCTCGGTCGGCGAATCCGCAAATCCACTGGTGGTCAAGGTCGGCTCTGGCGGTGTCAACGCCACCTCCGCGCTCGGCTATTCGGTCTACCTGCAGGGTGCGGCCGGGTCCGACCTGAGCCTGAACGCTGTTAATTCTGGACTTGATTTCTTTGCGACTGCTACCGGCGACCTGGATAACTATGGGTCGGTCAGAACCCACGGAAGCATTTATGCCGAGGTCGGGGGCGACATCACCGGGCTGATCTACAACGCTGGCGGTCAGATCGTGATCGCGGCCGGCGGCAGCATCAGCGGCAGTAGTGTAACGGCTAGCACGGGAGGCGTAAGGTTGGCGGCAGGGGGCGACCTTGCCTTGGGCAGCGTGTTATCTAACCAGGATGTCGCAGTCGCAGCAGGTGGCTCGATGGACCTGACGTCGGCCACCGCCGGCCGCGACCTGAGCCTGACCGCGTTGCGCGGCGGGGCGCAGGGAGTGTCCTGGAGGGCAGGAAACAGCATCGATGTCTGGGTATTGGGTGACATCAGCGCGACCAGCGTGCTGGCATCGACCGGAAAAGTCACGATGACTGGCGGGGCCGGCCTGTCCCTAGACTTCACCACCGCGCTGGGCAACGTGACGCTGAGCGCCGCGCGCAACATTGCTTTGCTCAATGCCAGCAGCACTACTGGGATGCTGTCGGTCAACGCCGGCAAAGCAGCGTCCGTGCTGGCTGGTGCTGCACGAGGGGCGATAACGGTCACAGCCGGCACCGGCCTGCAATCGTCGTCGCTAACCAGCGCCACGGCTTCGGTATTCGCCACCACTACGGCGGGTGAATTGAATGCCCAAAGGGTGTCCGCTGTCGAGGGCGTCACCCTGACGGCCAGCACCGGCCGTCTGAACGCGGGCGCGCTGAGCACGACACGCGGCAATCTGGCGCTCACGTCGGGCGGCAGCATGAGTGTTTCCTCCGCATCCACGCCTGGCGACATCGTTGCGCTGGCGGGCGACAATGCCGATTTTGGCAAGTTGACATCAACCGCCGGCCGAATTGACCTGGTATCGACCAGCGGCGCACTCAGCGCCAGCGCGGTCACCGCCAAAACCGTGTTTGACGCTCAGGCGCTGCAGAGCGCGTTGACCGTTGGCTCCTTCAGCGCGGCCACGGCCAGTCTGCAAGCTGGCACCGACTTGATTGTTGCCAGCACCGGCACGACCAGCGGCGCCGTGGACCTGCGAAGTGAGGGCAACGCTGTCTTTGGTAACCTGACCTCGTCGGCCGGCAGCATCACGGCGGACGCCGGGGGCACCATGACGGCCAACACCCTCAAGGCGCACACCGGGCTCGACCTGAACGCCGGCAGCGGGCTCACAGCTGGCACGCTGACCAGCACCACGTCCAATGTCGATGTGGCCTCGGCCAGCGGCCCGGTCGTCGTCAACAGCGCCATCGCCAAGACGGCGTTCACGGCCGACGCGGTAGCGGGCGCGCTGACCGTGCGGTCCTTTAGCGCGGCCACGGCCAGCCTGCGGTCCGGCACCGACCTGATCGTTGCGGGCGCGGGCACGACCAGCGGTGCGATGGATCTGCACAGCGCTGGCAACGCCACTTTGGCCACGCTGACCTCGTCGGCCAGCAGCATCACGGCGGACGCCGGGGGCACCATGACGGCCAACACCCTCAAGGCGCACACCGGGCTCGACCTGAACGCCGGCAGCGGGCTCACAGCTGGCACGCTGACCAGCACCACGTTAAGTGTCGACGTGGAGTCGCTCGCCGGTTCGGTCACCATCAATGACGCCACCGCCAAGACCTCATTCAGCGCCCGCAGTGGCGAAGCACTGACCATCCGAAGCTTTAGCGTGACAGGCGGCAATGCCGTGCTGCGATCGGGCGGTACCACCGTGCTGAGCACCGGCCAAACAAGCGGTGACATCAGTCTTACCAGCGGCGGTCATGCATCGCTGGGCAACCTGACTACCGCGTTAAGCGGCAAGATCAGCGCAACGTCCACAGGCGGTGGCCTGGCGTTCGGAACGCTCAGGGCTGGCACCGGCATCACGCTCGATGCCAAGACTTCATGGTCGGGCGGCAATGCCATTTCGGGCAGCGCCTTGTATGTGAGCAGCGGCTTGGTGGATCTGTTGGCTGAATATGGCAACATCAGCGTTGGCACTCTGTCGGTCGCGAAGCCTGTCGGAATCAGCAAGCTGGCAACCCGGGCCGGTTCGATCCGGGTGAGTCAAATCACCGGACTGACGCCAAGCCAGCTCCAGGTCGGGGTGGCAGGCGGAACCAAAACCCTGCCGAGCGGCTACTGAAGCAAGGCGCCCGGCTTTATTTTCAAACCCAAAATCTTTATTGAGTTTTTCAATGCACACCTCTTTACCTTTACCCTTTGCCTTCTCCCGTTCCATGCTCGCCCTGACTGCCGCGCTGCTGGTCGGTCTGGTGCCTGCCAGCCACAGCCTGGCGCAGCCTGCCGCCGCGTTCGCGCCCAGCGTCAACGGCGAGGCCCAGCCGGCCGAGCGTGGCCAACTGCTGCTGCAGGAGCAGGTCGCCCGAGGCGTCGCCAATACGCCGCAACTCCAGTCGGTGCTGCGCGAGACGCTGATCAATCAGGCTGTGATGGCGCAGGCGGCCGTAAAGGCCGGTCTGGACCAGCAGCCGCAGGTCCGAGCCCGGCTTGATCTGGCGCGCCAGAATGCCCTGGCGCAAGCCTGGCAGCAGCAGGTTCTGCAAGGCGTTCAGCCCTCAGACGCCGACATGCAGGCCGAATACCAGCGCCAGGTTCAGGCCCTGGGTACGCAAGAAGTACTCCTACGCCATGTGCTGGTGGCCGATGAAAAGCAGGCGCAGGAGGTTCATGCGCAGCTAAAGGGCGGAGCGCCGTTCGCGCAGGTGGCCACGCAGTTTTCCATCGATGCTTACACGCGCGCGTCGGGCGGCCTGAGTGACTGGGTGCCGCTGGGCCGGCTCGCTCCGGCGGTGACCAGAGCGTTGCAGGGGCTGGAGAAAGGGCAGCTTGCCGCCGCGCCCGTGGAAACCGGCGCTGGCTGGCAGGTGCTGCGTCTAGAAGAAAAGCGCCCCTTCACCGCGCCGGCGCTGGCCCAGGTCAAGCCCCAGCTGAACCAGGCCCTTGCCAGGCAAACGCTACAAGCCCACCTCAAGACACTGCGCGAAAGTGCCAATGTGGAATGACGCTGAGTTCTGGCGCCGCCCTTCTGGATCAGGGAAAAGCGCAACAAGATTCTCGTGTCGTCGGTGGCTCTTTTCTACACGAGCCGGATTAATTCCTTGGGGATGAATGGAAACGGTTAGTTTCCGCCAGGCTTTCCATAAACCACAAAGGCCATGACACCCAGCACAAGCAAATCGCTATTAATTAAATAGCTGCTAACGCCCATAGATATTGCGTTAGAGTGCCATCATGTCCAGCGGACAAGCACTGCATGCTGGCAGCGGCCCTGGCCTACCCGGTTTTTCTCCTTCCCGCTGTGGGAAGGTCAGGATGGGGCCTCCACGAATCCTGTCCCGATCAATCCTGGCAACGGGCATTCATCAAACTAGCACTCATACCAATCCCGAGAGAGAAAGAACCAAAGCAAGTGATCGGAGTCTGAGCAGTCTTGGCAGTTGATGGAGGTTGCGAAAATGTTTTCTCAGCACATCATTGATCAGCTGCAGCCCTATGATTTTGAC
>JAQGMN010000430.1 GCA_028292345.1 Polaromonas sp.
CCAGGTCGCCCTTGAAATCGAGCTTGCCCGGCGCAAACCGCCCGGTGGCCAGCCGCAGCGAAGCCGACAGCGGCATCAGCTGCGCGGCCGGCTTCTGGCCGGCCGGTCGGTTGCCCAGCACCAGCGCGCCGAGCCGGGCATTCGCCGCCGTCACCTCGAAGGCCACCGGCTTGGCGCCGGCCTTGTCGGAAAACGACACGGCGCCGCCGTCCAGCACCACTTCATCGATGGCGACGGCCCACGGCGGCGCGGCGGTCGTGGTGGATGCGGGCGCTGCCGGCGCCGGGTCGCGGGCCACCAGCCAGCGCTCGACCATCCAGCGATTGCCGGCATCGCGCTCCACTTTCGCCCAGGGCTGGCCGAGCTGCAGGCTGGCGGCCTTGAAGGACTGGCCCGGCAGGTCGATGTCCACCCCGGCCAGTTGGGCGCGCTGCAGCGACACGAGCGAGGCGCCGCCCTGCGCCAGCTGCACCTCGCTGAGCGCCAGCGCGGGGGCGGTGATGCGCAGGGCCTGTGGCTTGCCGGCCTGGGCGGCCTGCCACTTCAACCCGACATCGGCATCCAGCCGGCCGCTGAGCGCCGGCAGCAGGAACTGGCCGACATAGCTGGCCGCCATGCCGAGCGGCCAGCCGCCGACGGTGGCCGTGGCATCGGCCGAACGGTCGGTGGCCGAGCCCTTGAACATGACCCGCGGCGAAGCGGGCGGGCTTGCCGGCGCTGCGGCGGCCACCGAAACCGGCGTGGTCGCGGCGGTCTTCACCGCGCTTTTGCCCGCTTCCGGCGGCGTCGGCATCGACGGGTCGAGCCCGAGCGAGCCGCTGAACTGGAACGGCGCATTGTCGGCAAACGGAAAGGCGATCGACGTCGCATTCAGCGCCAGGTCCTTCAGGCGAATCCGGGCCGGCGATGGCAGCGTTTCATCGCGCCAGTCGACAGCGCCGCCCTGGATGGCCACCCGGTCCACCTGGATGCGCCACGGCCTGGCGGAAGGCGCCGCAGCCTGCTTTTCCGCATCATTCTGGCCTGCAGCGCTTGCCGGGATTGCGCTGGCAGCTACGTTTTTTGTAGTAACCGGCTGAGCGGCAGGCAGCAGGTTGAGCCGCCCTGCCCGGTCGCGGGCCACGGACAGCGTGGGCGCGCTCAGTTCCACCGCAGACAGGCTGACCCATTGCTCCAGCGGCCGCACATCGTCCAGCGCCAGATGCAGGCGGTCGAAGGCCAGCACTTCGGGACCGTCGCCGGATGCCCTGCCGGGCGGCCCGGCCTGCAGCAGCCGGACCTTGCCGGCAGTGACGCTTCCGGAAATCTTCATGCTGGGGGCCGGGTTCTGCTCGAACGCGAGCCGGAGGTCGGCCTGCAGCACGGCGCTCTGCAGCCGCACCGGCAGGCTGTCGGGCCAGTAGGCCAGGTAGGGCTGCAAATCCAGATCGCGCAGCTGCAGCGTCGCGTCGGTCTGGCGCGTCGGGGCGAACGGCGTGGCCACGGCGGCCGTGTCAAACCGGCTGCCGTTGAGCACGAACGCCAGCCGGGGCGCGGTCTTGATCTCGCGTTGCGAAGGCAGGTTGCTCAGGAACGGCACGGCCAGGTGCAGGTCCTGCAGGCTGTGCGTGGCATGGACCGATTCATCGGCAACGTCCAGCCGGCCGCCGCTGAGCACCAGGTTGTAGAGCGCAAACCGCGCGCCGTCGCCGGCCGGTTGCGGCTCGGGCGTCTTGAGCCGCGCCAGGATGTCGTCGATGTCGTAGCGCCCCTGGCCGAAATAGGTGAGCGAACCGATCGGCGCCTCGACCGCCAGCGCATCGGCCACGGGCGCCAGCCGCAGCAGCGACGCCAGTTCCGCATCTATATAGAGGCGCCGGATGCTCAGCTGGGGAACAGCCTGCGGCGAAGCCGGCCCGGCAGCGGCCGGACCGGCCTTGGCAATCGCCAGGTCGCGCACCGTCAGCTCCAGCGACCAGGGTTTGAAATCCACCGCACCGACGCTGACCCGGCGCCCGAGCTTCTCGGAACCCAGGCGTTCGAGCTGCGACTTGACAAGCAGCGGCACGGCCGCATAGGCCAGCGCCCAGACCAGCAGCCAGATGCCGACGGCCCAGGCCGCGCGGCGGTGCCACCGGGGCGAACGCAGCAGCGCGCCGGCGCTGGCCACAAAACGGTGATGGCGGTGGCGCCACGCGGGGTTGGTTGAATTGCCTGACATAGCTGCCTAGTTTTTGGCACCCGGCGCCAAAGGTCAATGCCTTGTCGTGTCAGGGGTTGCCGGAAAAAAGAAAAACCCCGGTCAGCAAAACTGACCGGGGTTGATGGCGGGCATGAAACCCATGCCATCTGGTTTCGCAAAGGGAGAGATGAATCGTCTCACAGTGCGATGGAAGCAAGTGATTGCTTCCGGGTTTTACCGGGACTGGTTACCCGGTTGGCATCCGAAAAATTCGGACAACTGAAGATTAAAGCCGCTGCTCACTGTCCGCAAGCCCAATTTTTCAATCACGCAAACCGGGGTGATTGAGATTTTCTTTGTGCCGTTTTCAGTCCACCGTTGCAAAAACCCGGGTCACCGACCGCCGAACGTTACATGAAGCAAGCATTGCAAAGAAACACCGAAGATCATGAGTTGAGACGTTTTTCGAGCGAAAAAGCCATTTTTAAATGATATTTGTTATAACAAACGTTTTCTTTATTATTGACAGGTTATTTGACCGGAAACTAGAATGCGCCCAAGCCCTCCAAAGTCAGGGCTTACCCGAACGCACTGCCTTCCCCGGCAGTATCAACGAGGGTCAACAACCAGCAGCGATCTGCCTGGTTTGATGGCGACCCAATCAAAGCCTGCGCAACCCCACACGGTTTGCATGCAAAGAAAGGAGTGCTATGACAGCGCTAGTGAATAACCGTCCTGACTTCAACGTCAAGGATTGTCTGAAGAATGTGCAGAGCGGCCTTGGGACGGTTGCCGACGACATTGCCCGTGGATTTTTTGTGATCACGCACAGCAGTTTTGCCCTGCTCGGGCTGGTGGTTGCCTTTGCCGTGGTCACCTTGGTCGCCCGTCCTGACCTGCGCGACACGGGCGAGGTCAAGCTCATGGCCTGGCTGCAGG
Organism: Polaromonas sp.; assembly: GCA_028292345.1. GTDB lineage: Bacteria > Pseudomonadota > Gammaproteobacteria > Burkholderiales > Burkholderiaceae_C > Polaromonas. Next base: position 3,101 of record JAQGMN010000430.1, read on the forward strand.
AACGGCGCGCACCCGTGTTTGAACCGGCAAGCTTTGCGCCCACCGAACCGGTGGCGGCCGAGCGCCCGGTTGCCGACAAGCCCAAGGCCCTGTCGAGCCAGCAGGTGGCCGTCGCCTCGTGGATCAGCAAGAAGTATTCGGTAGCGCAGGAGCCCGTGGGCACGCTGGTGGCCGAGGCCTTCGAGATCGGCCACAACGTCAAGCTCGACCCGACGCTGATCCTGGCGATCATGGCGATTGAATCGGGTTTCAACCCATTCGCCCAGAGCCCGGTCGGCGCCCAGGGCCTGATGCAGGTGATGACGCAGGTCCACCACGACAAATACGCCAAGATCGGCGGCCGGCTCGCGGCCTTCGACCCGGTGGCCAATCTGCGTGTCGGCGTCAAGGTGCTGCAGGAATGCATCAAGCGTGCCGGCTCCATCGAAGGCGGGCTGAAATACTATGTCGGCGCGGCCAACCTGGAAAGCGACGGCGGCTATGCGAACAAAGTGATGGCCGAACGCGCCCGCCTGCTGGACGTGGTCGGCGGCAAGCGCCCGCCCACCACCACGCCGCGTTATGTTGCCGCGCCAGCGCCAGCGCGGACCACGTCGGTGTCCTCGCCGGCCGAGGCTCCGGTCCAGTCCTCGGAACGCAAGCCATCGCAGGAAGTGGCGCAACTCGACCCCGCCTGAGGGCTTGAACTTTCTGGCCGGGCACCCTGCGCTACACTAGCGCGGTGCGCGACTGGCGATAGGCACCGGGGTTTTGCAACCATCGATGCGGACGTGGGACACCACGGGGAAGCGCACCGTTTGCGGCCATTGGGCCGAAAAGCGTTCAGCCGTTCGCCTGGGCAGCCCTTGCTTCCTTTGCCCTGCCACAGGGCCAAAGGACAAGGAACCGAAGTCTTGAAGGACTGCCATGTACCACCGCACCACACTGATCGAACAGACCGATCCTGAAATCTTTGCCGCCATCCAGGCTGAAAACGCCCGCCAGGAACAGCACATCGAGCTGATCGCCAGCGAAAACTACGCCTCCCCCGCCGTCATGGCTGCGCAGGGCTCGCAGCTCACCAACAAATATGCCGAAGGCTACCCCGGCCGCCGCTACTACGGCGGCTGCGAACACGTCGATGTGGCCGAGCAGCTTGCCATCGACCGCGTCAAACAAATTTTCGGCGCCGATGCCGCCAACGTGCAGCCGCACTGCGGCGCGTCGGCCAACGAAGCCGTGTTCCTGGCTTTTCTGAAGCCCGGCGACACCATCATGGGCATGAGCCTGGCCGAAGGCGGCCACCTCACGCATGGCATGTCGCTCAACATGAGCGG
>JAQGMN010000447.1 GCA_028292345.1 Polaromonas sp.
GCCCGCACCACGCCGGCATATTCCGAGCCGGGCACGAACGGCAGCGGCGGCTTCATCTGGTACTTGTTCTGCACGATCAACAGGTCGGGGAAATTCAGGCTCGCCGCCTTGATCTCGACCAGCACCTCGCCGGCGCCGGGCTCGGGCGTGGGCAGTTCCTTCCAGGTCAGCGCGTCAACGCCGGTGGGGTTTTCACAAAGCCAGGCATGCATGGACAGGTCTCCAGAAGTTGAAGTGAAAACCGGGTCGCTGCGGCGCAGCGGCGGCCCGGTGAACGGGGTGCAAGCCGTCATCATAGGCAAACCTGCCGGCGCGGCGTGCCGGAAAACCCGCGCGGGCTGTCCCGACCGGGACCGTAGAATCCAAGCATGAAAATCCTGATCTGCAACGACGACGGCTACCAGGCCAGCGGCATCGTGGCCCTTTATGAAGCCCTGAAAACCATCGCCGATGTCGAGGTAGTGGCGCCCGAACACAACAACAGCGCCAAATCCAACGCCCTGAGCCTGCACACGCCGATGTATGTGCAGACGGCGGCCAACGGCTTTCGCTACATCAACGGAACGCCCGCCGACTGCGTGCACATCGCGCTGACCGGACTGCTCGGCTACCGGCCCGACCTGGTGGTGTCGGGCATCAACAACGGCGCCAACATGGGCGACGACACGATTTATTCGGGCACCGTCGGCGCGGCCATGGAAGGCTATCTCTTCGGCATCCCGGCCATCGCCTTTTCGCAGACCGAAAAGGGCTGGGCGCATATCGACGTGGCGGCGCAGCAGGCGCGCAACCTGGTCCAGCAGCTGATCCCGTCGCTCGAATCGCTGGCCGAAGGCGCGCAGCCGACCGTGCCGCCCTGGCTGCTCAATGTGAACATTCCCAACCTGCCGGCCGGTCTCGTCGAAGGCTTCCGGGTGTGCCGGCTGGGGCGCCGCCATGCGGCCGAGCGTGTCATCATGCAGACCAGCCCGCGCGGCGAGACCATGTACTGGATCGGCGGCGCCGGCCAGGCCAAGGAGGCCGGCGAAGGCACCGACTTCCATGCCACCGCGCAGGGCTACGTGTCCATCACGCCGCTGCAGGTGGACCTGACGGACCATGAGCGACTCCCGCACTGGGCGCAGACGGCGGCCAAGCTGAGCCACAAGCACTGAAAAAGGTATTTGCATGAAGACCCCGCTGACGCCGCCCCCAGATTCCGCCGCAAAACTGTCTTCTTCCGGTGCCCGGCCGGCGTTTCCGGTGCAGCTCAATCCCGACAAGGGCAACCCGTTCGCTGCAAAAACCGTGGCGGCAGCTGCCCGGGCCAGCAGCGGCGCCGTGCAGAATGAACTGAAAAAATCCTTTCAGCCGGGCGCTTCCAGCGGCTTCGGTCTCGACGCGGCGGTGCGCGCCCGTATGGTGCGTCGCCTGGCCGAGCAGGGAGTGGTCGATGCCCAGGTGCTGGCCGCCATGGGCGCCGTGCACCGGCACCATTTTGTCGACACCGCGCTGGCCAACATGGCCTATGAGGACACCAGCCTGCCGATCGGATTCGGCCAGACCATTTCCAAGCCCAACGTGGTGGCGCGCATGCTCGAATTGCTGCAGCAGGGCCTGCATGACGCCAGCGGCAAGCTCGGCCGGGTGCTGGAAATCGGTACCGGCTGCGGCTACCAGGCGGCCGTGCTCAGCCACCTGGCGACCGAGGTCTACAGCATGGAGCGCCTGCGCGGCCTGCATGACAAGGCCCGGGAGAACCTGCGCACCCTGCGGCTGGCCAATGTGCACCTGCTGTTTGGCGACGGCATGAACGGCTTTGCCAAGGGCGCGCCGTATGCGGGCATCATTGCCGCCGCCGGCGGCGAGGCGATTCCGCTGGCCTGGACCGAGCAGCTGGCCATGGGCGGGCGCCTGGTCGCGCCGCTGCAGGACGCCAGCGGCGCCCAGGCGCTGGTGGTGGTCGACAGGACGCCGCAGGGAATTCGCCAGACTTTACTGGAGGCGGTGCACTTTGTCCCTTTAAAATCAGGCGTCGGATGAGCTGGGCTGACATGTCAGGCCCGGTGTCAGTCAGGAATGGTTAAAGATGAAGGAATCAATGAGCAACAGCAACTGGTCGTACCGCATGGAATCTTTTCCTGCCTCTGGACCCCTCAAGCGCACCGGCTGGACATCCCGCCTGGCGCTTCCCTGCGCGGTCGCCGCAGCCCTCTTGCTGGTGGTCGGCTGCGGGTCCCGCACGCTGAACAGCGCACCGGTCGAGGACCGCGGCACCGGCATGATGCGTCCGGCCGGCGCCGACGCCGCCAAACTCCTGCCCGGCGCCGAGAATGCCGGGAAACCGGGCTATTACATGGTCAAGCCGGGCGACACCATGATCCGCATCGGCCTGGAAAACGGCCAGAACTGGCGCGATATTGCCCGCTGGAACACCCTTGAAAACCCGAACCTGATCGAGGTCGGGCAGGTGCTGCGGGTCGTGCCGCCGGCCAGCGAAGGCGTGCCGGTGGTCACCCGCCCGGTGGTGCCAGGAAGCGTCGGCATCGCACCGGTCCTGCCCGCCAACGGCGCGCGGCCCGGTTCTGTCCCCGGCAACGGCGCTGCGGCGCCTTCCGGCAGCGACGAGGATGTCGGCTGGATCTGGCCGGCGCAGGGAACGCTGGTGGCCGGGTTTGACGAAGCCAAGAACAAGGGGCTGGACATTTCGGGCAAGTCCGGCGACCCGGTGGTGGCTTCGGCCGACGGCCGGGTGGTGTATTCGGGCGCCGGACTGCGCGGCTACGGCAATCTGGTCATTCTCAAGCACAACAACACCTTCCTGACGGCCTATGCGCACAACAAGCTGCTGCTGGTCAAGGAAGACCAGACCGTCAAGAAAGGCCAGAAGATTGCCGAAATGGGCAACAGCGACGCCGACAAGGTCAAGCTGCATTTTGAAATCCGCCGCCAGGGCAAGCCGGTCGATCCGGCCAAGTACCTGCCGCCGCGCTGAGCCGCTGAAGCCCGCGAAAAGGAGCCAGGCCTGGGTTTGGCTCCTTTTTTTTGATCAAATCGGCTTCTTGCGCTTGTTGCGCCTGCGTCAGGCGCTATAAAAATAGAAGCAACCTTTTTGCTGCCGGTGGGTGCTGCCTTGTCTCGGCCGTGCACCGTACCTGAAATGCAACTGCAGCCTGAGACAATGCGGAATGACCGAAAAGACGCAAGACCCACTTCTTCAGCCGCCTTCCGAACCCAGGGACTATCCGCTCGACCTGCTCACCGTCGAATCGCTCGACATCGAGGCCCAGGGCATTGCCCACCGCGCCGACGGCAAGGTCGTGTTCATCGAGGGCGCGCTGCCCTTCGAGCAGGTCACGGCCAATGTCTACCGCAAGAAAAGCAGCTTTGAAAAGGCCACGCTGATGGCCGTTCACCATGAATCGGCGCAGCGCGTGCGCCCGGCCTGTCCGCATTTCGGCATGCACACCGGCGCCTGCGGCGGCTGCAAGATGCAGCACCTGCACATCGGCGCGCAGGTCGCCGTCAAGCAGCGGGTGCTGGAAGACAACCTGCGCTTCATCGGCAAGGTGAAGGCCGACAACCTGCTGCGGCCGATCGAAGGCCCGGCCTGGCGCTACCGCTACCGCGCGCGCCTGTCGGTGCGCTATGTGCGCAAGAAAGGCACGGCGCTGGTCGGCTTTCATGAACGCAAGAGCGCCTACGTCGCCGACATGCGCGAATGCCATGTGGTGCCGCAGCATGTGAGCGACATGCTGGTGCCGCTGCGCGAACTGATCAGCAGCATGGATGCGCGGGAAACCATTCCGCAGATCGAGCTGGCCTGCGGCGACGACGTGACGGCGATGGTGCTGCGCCACATGGAGCCGCTCGGCGGCGCCGACCTGGCGCGGCTGCGCGCCTTTGCCGCCGCGCATCCCGGCCTGCAGTGGTGGGTGCAGTCCGGCGGTCTGGACACGGTCAAGCTGCTCGACGAGCCGGTGGCCGAACTGAACTACGGCCTGCCCGAGTTCGGCATCGTCATGCCCTTCAAGCCGACCGATTTCACCCAGGTCAATCCACACATCAACCAGGTGCTGGTGTCGCGCGCGCTGCGCCTGCTCGACGTTCGGCCCAGCGAACGGGTGATCGACTGGTTCTGCGGCCTGGGCAACTTCACGCTGCCGCTGGCGACCCGGGCGCGCGAGGTGCTGGGCATTGAGGGCAGCGAGGTGCTGGTCGCCCGTTCGCGTGAAAATTATGAACGAAACAGGCCTGCGTCGCCCGCCCGGCGGGCGCTGGCAGCTACGAAGTTTGTAGCAAGAAACCTGTTCGAGATGACGCCGGCCATGCTGGTGCGGGACGGCGCGGCGGACAAATGGCTGGTCGATCCGCCGCGCGAGGGCGCATTCGAGCTGTTCAAGTCGCTGGCCGCGCTGCACCAGCAGATCGTGACCGGCGTGCCGTGCGACGACGGCGTGCACCAGCAAAGCCTGGCGCTTGACGGCTGGACGCCGCCCAGCCGCATCGTGTATGTGAGCTGCAACCCGGCCACACTGGCGCGCGATGCGGGCGTGCTGGCCGAGGGCGCCGGCTACCGCTGCACGGCGGCGGGCGTGGTGAACATGTTCCCGCACACGGCGCATGTCGAGTCCATGGCGGTGTTCGAGCGCGTGCAGCCTTGAGCCCCCATCCACAGGCATGAAAAAAGGGCCGTGAAGGCCCTTTTTTTGTGTGCGCGGCGAAGTGTTATTCGCGTTCGCCGCCCATGATGCCCAGCAGGGCCAGCAGCGCCTGGAACACATTGAAGATGTCCAGGTACAGGCGCAGGGTGGCGCTGATGTAGTTGGTCTCGCCGCCGTCCAGGATCTGCTTCAGGTCATACAGCATGTAGGCGCTGAAGATGCCGATCACCGCGACCGAGATCGCCATCATGCCGGCAGTCGAGCCGACGAAGATGTTGACGATCGAGCCCACCATCACCACCAGCGCGCCGACAAACAGCCATTTGCCCATGCCAGAGATGTCGCGCTTGATCACGCTGGCCAGCGTCGCCATCACGAAGAACACGCCGGCCGTGCCGCCCATGGCCGTCATGATCAGCTGCGAGCCGTTGCTGAAGCCCAGGATCATGCCGATCATGCGCGA
>JAQGMN010000475.1 GCA_028292345.1 Polaromonas sp.
ACCAAGCATTTGCCCCCAGCAGTTCAAACTGCCCGGCACGGCCTACAGCTAAGCCCTGCAATGAGACCTGCTATCGCCATTCGCTGGTAACGCCATGAAGTCCACTAGAAAAAGCTTTGATCTGTAACTGAAACCCCGTCCTTCGTAAAAAGGGCGGGGTTTTTAAATTGTGGAGTAAAAACTGCCAAGCAACAACCGAGCAAAGGGCTTGCAAGCTACCTAGTCGGTTGAGAAAAAGGGCAGGTCCAACATTCCAACATCCGCATCAGACGCATCGTTTTATTGGGTCCTAAATTTATATAGCCAAGTGAAGTGACGTCAACATGGGGTGAATACTTCTACTTTGAACAATATCGCGATGCGCCACAGTGGAGTTGTTAATCAAGCATTTGGAAACTGACGGGAGTGTGGAGTAACCTCGCTTTTGTGTACTGCAGGCGCTGCCGTACTGCGGCCTGCTGTCGTTCAGTGGCGTGACATAATCCGACACTTGTTGCTGAGCTGATTTTTCACCGCATCCACACAAGTCGCTGACAAGCTTGTTGCCGATGGAACCGCAGGTGTCAAAAATTTTTAAGGGTGGTTTTTGCCGGCTTGCCAACCCGTCCCGGTGATCTCGGGCTTCAACCTTGACGCCGACTTTCTTATGAAAACTTTTTTTGCCGATACCTGCCGGTGTGCCGCCGCGCGGTGGGCAACGCGCCAAGTGCCACGCCCACTATTTTTTCAATCAAATAAGGGTTTCCCGCGCGTTTTATATAAGTTTATAGCTATTAATATCATAGTAAAATGCTTGCGTGCTGTTGTCAGCGGCTGTGCACTTGCCTGGGCGCCATGCGCGCTGTCGGTTCATTTTGCCGGGGCGCAGGCCTGATGCAGCGCTTTCCGGTGTCCCTTGTGGAAATGGCCGCCAGCCTGTGGCGCCACTGGCAACTGGCTAGGGTGCTGGTTCAGCGCGAGGTGATGGGCCGCTACCGTGGCTCGGTGCTGGGCATCTTGGGGTCGGTCTTCGATTCGGTGGTCATGCTGGCGGTGCATACCTTTGTCTTCAACGTCGGCTTCAAGACGCGTTGTGTCGCAGTTCATCGGCAGGGCCGCGTCGGTAGCTGATGTCTCTGACGCCCAATGTTTACCCGGTCGGCGCGCTGCCCCCGCAGCTCCAGCACGACACGCTGCTGTATCTGCTGACGCCTGCGGACAACATGGCCGGCGCCTGCCCGATACGGAAAGTTTCAGTGTGTCATTCTGTTTTTATAATCACCTGCTGACAGGCAGGTACCTGCTGGCGGCTGCGGTGGATAACCGGCAGCACAGCGACATCCACTATTGCGAATACCTTGAAGGCGCGCACTATTCTTCATCGCTTTGCGATGCGCGCCTGTCTGGCCAGTAACCGCCTCCCATTGAATAAATAATCAGCCTCCATTAAATGACCGACGCCAAGACCCTCAACGACGCAGCCTACTGGGACCACCGCCTTGCCACCGACCGGGAATCGTTTGACGGGCCACGGCAGTCGCGCTTTTTCGCACAGCTCGCGATTGACCATTTGCCGCCCTGGCTACTGGACCAGCTTCGCCAGAAATCCCTCACCCTGGCCGACTGGGGCTGCGCCCAGGGCGACGGCACCGACGTGTGGGCCGGCTATATGGATTCGCGCCAGATCACCGGCATCGACTTTTCGCCGCTGGCCATCGGGCAGGCTCGCCAGCGCTATCCGGCCATTCGCTTCGAAAGCAGCGACTGGACCGATGCAAGCCATGCCGGTGCGCAGCAGTTCGATGTCGTTTTTTCTTCCAACACGCTGGCGCATTTCCACCGGCCCTACGATGTGCTGCGGGCGCTGGGCCAGAGAGCCGGAAAAGCCCTTGTGCTGGCTTTGCCCTACCGGGAGCGTGACCGGGTTGGCGGGCATCTTTACTCTTTTCTTCCCGAAAACATTCCCCTGGCATTGCCCAACGGTTTCAGACTGGTCTGGTCGCGGGTGATGGATTGCAGGCATTTGCCCGGTACCCAGTGGAACGGCGACCAGGTTGTTTTGGTTTATGCGGCCAGCGCATGGTTTGACGGCTTGAACCTTGCGCTGAAAGACCAGCAGGTCGAGTCGTGCGCCTTGCGTTCGCAGGCGGCCGCGACCCTGGGGCTGCTTGCCGCGCGTGATGCGCAGATCGCGGGCTACCAGCAGTTCATTTCTGAACGTAACCACGACATTGCGCGCCTGAGCCAGGCCACGGCAGCGTGCGAGGTCCAGCCGCAGGCGCAAGACGGGCCGCCGCAGCCGCCCATTGCCAGTGCGACATCGCCATCGGTGGAAATGCTGCGCAACACCCGTTCATGGCGGTACACGGGCCCTTTGCGCTTTGCAATTCGCCTGTACCGCCACGGCCTGCTGGAAGAGGACCGGCGAAGAATTTCCCAGGCCATGCGCGCGGCCTACCAGCGTTTGCCTTTGCCCGCCAGCGCCCGGCACATGCTGGGCCTGGCCTACCGCAACACGGTGAAACCGTCGTATGCGGCCGTGCGCAACCAGGTGCTGGCGTCAGTGCCTTTCCAGGCGCCCGCGGCCGTGCCGGCAGCGCAAGAGGCTGGCAAGCCCGACTACATCGTGTGGGGCGTCATTGACTGGCATTTTCGCCATCAGCGGCCGCAGCAGCTGGCCCAGGCGCTGGCGGCTTCCGGACGGCGGGTGTTTTATATTTCCGCCAACCTGGTCGACGATGCGCGCCCGGGTTTTTCGCATGAACCGCTCGACGCCAGCCAGCGGCTTTACCAGCTCAGGCTGTATGCTGCCGGCGCGCCGGTGATCTATACGTCGGCGCCCAGCCATGAGGCGGTGGTTCAGTTGCGCGCGAGCATGGGCGACCTGCTGGCATGGGCCGGGTCAAGGCAGCTTGTCTCGCTGGTGCAGCACCCGTTCTGGTGCGATGTTGCCTCGGCATTGCCCAACAGCCGCCTGGTCTACGACTGCATGGACCATCACGAAGGATTCGGGAACACCGCCGAGCCGGTGCTTGCCCTGGAACGCGCTTTGATGCGGCATGCGGACCTGACGATCACCACCTCTGTATGGCTCGACACTATTGTTGCCGAACACACGCCAAATCGTGCATTGATACGAAATGCCGGCGAGTATGACCACTTTTCCCGCAAGACGGAATCGCGTTATACCGATGCGCAGGGCCGCAGGATCATTGGCTACTACGGCGCCATTGCCGAATGGTTTGACCAGGATCTGGTCGAGTCGATTGCCCGGCGATTCCATGACTGCTGCATTTTGCTGATAGGTGACGACACCGTGAATGCCCGAAAGCGGTTCAAGCCGCTTTCCAATGTCGTCATGCTGGGTGAAATACCTTATCTGCAGTTGCCCGCGTACCTGCATGCCTTTGACGTGTGCCTTTTGCCATTCAAGGTGATTCCCTTGACGCTGGCAACCAATCCCGTGAAGGTTTACGAATACCTGAGCGCCGGTAAATCGGTGGTGTCGGTGGACTTGCCTGAAATGCGGCAGTTTGGCGACCTGGTACGGGTTGCCGGAAATACCGAAGGCTTTTTATCGGCCATTGACGATGTCCTGAGCGGGCTGGATGCACCGGATGCGGTGGCAAAACGCCAGGCATTTGCCAGGGAGCAGACATGGAAACACCGTGCCACCACGCTGATTGCGCATGCCGAGTCTTCGATTCGGGACCCCAAGGTCAGCGTGATCGTGGTTACCTATAACAACCTGGACTTCACCCGTTCCTGTCTTGCCAGCCTCGATGAACAGACCGACTATGAAAACATGGAGATCATTGTTGTTGACAATGCGTCTGCCGATGATTCGCCGGCCTTCCTGGCCGAGTGGGTGAAGGGCGCGCCAAACCGCAAGCTGGTGCTCAATGACGACAACCGCGGTTTTGCCGCTGCCAATAACCAGGGGCTGGTGCTGGCCAGCGGCAGTTATCTGGTCTTGCTGAACAATGACACCTATGTGACGCCAGGCTGGGTACGTACGTTGTTCAGGCATTTGCAGCGGGACACCACCATTGGATTGATTGGACCGGTTACCAACAATATCGGCAATGAGGCGCGCATTCAGATTGCCTACGAATCCATGGAACAAATGATCGCTGTTTCACAGGCACATGTGCGCCAGCGTCTGGGACAAACCTTTCCGTTGCATACGGCCGCTTTTTTCTGCGTCATGTTTTCGCGCAGTCTTTATGAACAGGTTGGCCCGCTAGACGAGGCTTTTGGCCGTGGATTTTTCGAGGACGACGATTACTGCCGCCGCATCGAGCAGATCGGACTTCGGGTTGCCTGCGCGGAAGACGTTTTTATCCATCACCATTTGTCCGCTTCTTTCAACAAATTGAGAAGCGCTGACCGGCAGGCGCTTTTTGATCAAAACAAGCTTATTTACGAAAAAAAATGGGGTGCTTGGGCTCCTCATGCTTATCGCCTCTAGCATGAGACAAGCAGCTTTTCATATGTCGGACTCTCTTCTGATTTACCAGCTTGGAATTTTGTACGCGCCGGTTATTGTCTATCCGGGCAGCATGGATTCTGTTATCAGGTTTGCAGCCGGAAAATCGATGTTGCATGGAAAATTTTTCTGATGCAAATGGTTTATTTCTCACCCGTGCCATGGTTCAGTTTTACGCAACGACCGCATAAATATGTTCAATGGTTTCATGAAAGAACCGGTGGAAAGGTTCTGTGGGTGGACCCTTATCCTACAAGATTTCCGGTTTTAAGCGATTTTCAGAACAATAAAAGCAAGCTGCGTAAAAGCTCTGATTTAATCGGCGCCACTATCACGCCTGACTGGCTAACTCTCACTCGTGCGCGTGCGCTTCCGATTGAGCCATTGCCGGGGTCAGGCTGGGTCAATGGGCTTTTTTGGCGCAAATTGCTTCAGCAAATAGATTTATTTCTAAAAAATGGCAATTGCCAGATTGTCGTTGGCAAGCCCTCTGAACTGGCTCTTCGGGTACTTGACAGATACCCGGGCGTCTTTTCGATTTACGATGCAATGGATGATTTTCCAGCGTTCTATCATGGATTTTCCAAACAAGCGATGGCGCGTCGGGAACAGGCGGTGGCGGCTCGGGTTTCCCAAGTCCTGGTTTCTTCCACCATGCTGGCTGAGCGCTTCTCGGGTTTGCAGTCAAGGCCTGTGATTACACTGAACGCCTGCGCCATAGAAAGCCTTCCGTTCATGTCTGAAAAAACGCAAAAGCCAGTGCAGGCCGTGCTCGGCTATGTTGGAACCATGGGGCACTGGTTTGACTGGAAGCTTGTTTTTTCGATTGCACGGGCTAATCCGTCCATGTGTATTCGGCTGATTGGTCCCGTTTATACGGCGCCGCCTGCTGGCATACCGTTAAACATTCAGATGCTTCCTGCCTGTGATCACGCCTCGGCCATTTTATGGATGCAGGGCTTCTCTGTAGGTCTGATTCCGTTCTTGAAAAATGAACTGACAGCCTCGGTTGACCCCATAAAATATTATGAATATTTTGCGCTTGGCCTGCCGGTATTGTCTACGCGCTTTGGAGAAATGGCGCTTCGGGATGGCAGTCCGGGGGTGTTTTTGGTTGACAGCGAAGACAACTTGGCTTTCCAAGTTGAAACCGCATTGACCTATAAGTATCGTATTGAAGATATCAATATATTCAGAATCAAGAACTCATGGGAGTCGCGATTTGACAAGATTGATTTCATTGCTGAAATTTAAGCCAAGTCAACAATAAAGCTGGGATTTTCATTCCGAGCTTTGGCGTCATACCTGAAATTTTTAGTTTTCTGATCTCTACCGCAATTGAAGATTTCTTTCATTGCGGTTTCCCATGCGATGAAGCCTGTATGAAGTTCTCGATAACGTCCTGATGCCAATCCAATCCAATCCAATACCATGCCATGACCAATCCCGAAGGCAGCATGGCCCAGCAGCGCGATTAAAAAGAGCGGATGGCGCCAGGGATTTGCGTGAAGGCATTCCAGGCGTCGCTGCAGGCGTCCAATATTTGTTTGGACCGTAATAGCAGCGATTGTCAAGGTGCCGGTTGTGCAGTGCTGACGCACCTGCTTATTGGGGTTGAGTTTGGGCGAGCCTGCCGGCAGTGGCAACAATGAAACGTTGGGGAACTGCGGCAGCTTGGAAGCCAGCTGCAATGACATCCGACCCTGTCAGCAAGTATGTGCTCTGAATCGTCGGCTGTATGGTTTCTTTTTTTATCCCTGAATAAGAAACTCTTGCTTTTCGTGACCATTGGCCAATTGCGCACTTAGCCATGCTGGAGATTTGCCGCGGCCGGTCCATGTCTTGCCGCTTGCCGGGTCCTGGTATTTAGGTGCGACCACGTTGCGTTTGTCTCCTGAATTCCGTTTTGCAGTGGCCTTTCCTGAAAGTCCGAGTTCTGATGCTGTCAGGTCGTGGCTCTTGATTAACTCTTTAGCGGCCGTAATCGCCTGCGTCCGTTCGCCCTTGCGTTCGAGTTCCTGTTGTTTGCGCAGATCGTTTAATTTGGCTTCGTAGTCATTGATTTGCTGTTGGAGTTCATTGGACTTGGACATGGCGGAAGGTTTCCTTGAAAAAAGCTGAATGATAATGGATATTATCGAAAAATGTAATTTCTGAAGGGATTATTTATAAAGAATATTGCACGTCAGATTTTTTTACATTTCGATAGGGGGTACCCCTTCAAAATTTTTCGGGAGTGAGACTTAAAAATGAAACAGGGCTGGAAGTTGTGATCGGCAGTAACTTCTATGACGTTTTGAACAATATTTCCATGAAATTCAAGCTTTCTTGATGGGTAAGGTATGCTTGATTAGTGGGGAAATAAGCCTGCAAACACCTGATCGATTGATTTTTGTGGGCTTAATTCAGCCTGGATTTCTGGATAAAATTTAATTTTTTCAACCATGATAGTGTGGCGATGTGCAGCCATATTTCCTATCCTTTCATACGGCTCCGTTGAAATCGACTGGTTTACCTGCATAAATATGGTTGATCAGATGAGTCATGTGGATATCTCTAAACCGGAAAATTTTCGATAAACCCCAGATGCTGATTTTTGTGAATAAGAAATTTCTGCATGCTTTCAATTGAAAAGTTTACTTTCTCTTTTTAAATTACACAGGGCAACCCGGATATTAGGAAAAATGGAAGAAATTCAAGGTCTTTCAGGTAATGCGAACGTTAAAGGCAGTTTTCTGGATGTGCTGGTGACCGTTGCCGAAAACGGCAGACTGCTGGTGTTGGGTTCGTTGGCGGCAGGCCTGTGCGCGCTGGGGATCGGTTTTGTGCTTCCCCAGGCTTACCAAAGCGTGGCAGTACTTCAGGGTGACGCGTCACATGCCAGCTTGATGCTGACTGCCGCTGTTCTGGACCCTGTCATCGCTTCCCTTGGACTGGCACGCGATGCGACTCCTGAGGAGGCGCGCATCAAGCTGCGAAACCAGATCAAGGCGTCAGTCGGGCGGACGGATAAGTTGTTGACGCTGACAGTCTCAGCCCGTTCTCCCCAGCAGGCGCAGGCGATTGCCGCTGCTGTGCTCCAGCGTACTTATCAGGAAGCCCGGCCCAAGGGGACGGCGCGCCTGCGCCTTGAAGCGCAGCTGGCCGAAGCGAAGGTCCGTCTCAAGAATGCACAAGATGTTGGACAAAGCCTGTACCGGCAGCTTGACGGCGCAGGCACAGGGGCCAATGCAAGGGCTGAAGTGGCGCGGGGCTATGCGGAACTGCTCAGCGCCACGGGCGCGGCGCAAAACCAGATCGGACTGATAGAGGCGCAACTTGAAGGGTTGAGCGAGGCGCAGTTGATCCAGGCGCCCACTTTGCCTGAAAGAGCCAGTCAACCTAGAAAAGGGCTGATGGCCCTGGGTGCCACGCTGGCCGCCGGCTTGGCGCTGCTACTATTTGTGTTCGTCAGGCAATCCCTGCGGGAAACTTTAGTCAGTCAATCGACCTCTGGCAAGTGGCTACGTATTCGCAAGTCCCTGGGTTTGGGTTGAAGATTGCAAAAGCCTTCCGTGCTGGCGCCATTTCGTGCGGTATTTTCGACCGCTGCGGTAGCGAGCCCTTTCAAGATCGACAACTAACCTTTTTACGATGACATGACCCTTCTCATCACCGGCGGCGCCGGCTTTATTGGCGCCAACTTCGTGCTCGACTCGATGGCGCAGTCGAGCGAGACGGTCATCAACCTGGACAAGCTGACCTACGCGGGCAATCTGGAAACGCTGGCGAGTCTGCAGGGCGATGAACGCCACATCTTCGTGCAGGGCGACATTGGCGACAGCGCCCTGGTTGATGGCCTGCTGGCGCGGCATCGTCCCTGGGCCGTGCTGAACTTTGCCGCCGAAAGCCATGTGGACCGCTCCATTCACAGCCCTGGCGACTTCATCCAGACCAACATCGTGGGCACCTTTGGGCTGCTGGAGTCGGTACGCGCGTATTGGGGCGGCCTGCCTGAAGAAGAGAAAGTCGCCTTTCGTTTCCTCCATGTCTCGACCGACGAGGTCTATGGTTCACTCGGCGCTGGCGACCCGGCCTTCACGGAAGACCACCGCTACGAGCCCAACAGCCCGTACTCGGCCAGCAAGGCCGCCAGCGACCACCTGGTGCGCGCCTATCACCACACCTATGGCTTGCCGGTGCTGACCACCAATTGCTCTAACAACTACGGCCCGTATCACTTTCCTGAAAAGCTCATCCCGCTGATGATCGTCAACGCCCTGGCCGGCAAGGCGCTGCCCGTCTACGGCGACGGCATGCAGGTGCGCGACTGGCTGTACGTGAAGGACCACTGTAGCGCCATTCGCCGCGTGCTCGAAGCCGGGCGGCCGGGCGAGGTCTACAACGTCGGCGGCTGGAACGAAAAGCCCAACATCGAGATTGTCAGCACCGTCTGCGCGCTGCTTGACGAAATGCGCCCCCGGCAGGATGCCAGCAGCTACAGCGCGCAGATCGGCTATGTCAAGGACCGCCCCGGCCATGACCGGCGCTACGCGATCGACGCGGGCAAGATCGAGCGCGAACTGGGTTGGAAGCCAGCCGAAACCTTCGAGTCCGGCATCCGCAAGACAGTTGAGTGGTACCTGG
>JAQGMN010000487.1 GCA_028292345.1 Polaromonas sp.
ATGGATAATTGGCGCCTTTCACCCATGACTGACGCGCGATGAAACTGGCCGAATTGCTAAAAAAAGAAAATAACAATCTTGATATTTTCCGGTTGATTGCTGCCTGCATGGTCATTTACGGCCATGCGTATGCCATAGCGCCGCAAGCCGGGCAGACTGATTTTATCGGGCGAATGCTCGAGTATGACTATTCGGGTTCGCTGGCAGTCAAGATATTTTTCTTTCTCAGCGGCCTAGTGGTCACGAATAGCCTTCTTCAAAAGCGCAGTGCCATTGATTTTGTGATCAGCCGCTTTTTTCGTATCTGGCCAGGTCTGCTCACCGTTCTGGTCGTGACCGCCCTGCTGGTAATACCCTTCTTTTCAGCGGTTTCTTTCAGCGATTACTTTTCCAGCAGCCAGCCCTATCGGTATATTCTGAAAAATACATTCCTGCAACTCGACTACGATTTGCCCGGCGCCTTTTTGAACAGTCCGCACAATCATGCTGTCAATGGGTCTCTGTGGACTGTTCCCATGGAGGTGGGTGCCTACACCGGCCTGCTGGCTCTTTTCATGCTGGGCGTCTTTCGCTCACCCAAACTGACGATCGGGGTTTTTCTGCTTTTGATGATTGATCCCCTGACGGGCAATCGACTGCTGTTCACCTGGAAATCGCCGTCGTTTCACAGTGATTACTTTATTCCCTGTTTTGCCATCGGGGCAATACTTGCTTATTTCAAGGAGCATATCGAGATTGGCGCAGGCATAGTGATGGGATCGGTTCTGATGTATCTGCTGTTCCAAGCTTCGTCATATAAATTCTATTTTTTTTACATGGCGCTTTTCCTGTCCATCGTGTACCTGTCGGGAACCCCCCTGCTGCGCAGGCTCAAGCTGCGTTCGGACTATTCATTCGGCGTATATTTGTGGGGCTTTCCGGTTCAACAGATCCTGCAGCAGTCCATGCCGGAAAAAGGCACGCAATTCAACCAATTGGCTTCACTGGTGGTTGTGCTGATCTTCGGATATTTATCTTGGCATCTTGTGGAAAAGCGGGGCATCGCTTTCGGACAGAAGGTGATCGGACTTCGAAAGGTAACGGCCCTGCGGTCCGAAAGGCCGACGCAACTTGCTACTGAGGTCAAATAGCCGGCCCTGCCGGCCGATGGTCGCCAATCGGCGGGCGCGGCGCTTTCGCGCCAGGCGTTGGGCTCACAAGCCTGGCGCGACACCAGTTATCAGCCCAATTCCCTGACCAGGTCGATGTACTGCTGCATTGCGGCCTCCTGCGGCGTGCCCTTGAGCTTGCTCCAGGCATCCCATTTGGCGCGTGCCACCATGTCGCCGAAGCCGGGCTTTTTCTCCAGGTTGTCACCCGCGCTGCCCTGCTTGTAGAGCGCGTAGAGCTTCAGCAGCGTGGCATTGTCGGGCCGCTCGCTCAGGTTTTTGGAATCCAGCATGGCTTGGTCGAAAGCCGCTTTCAGGTCTGACATGGGAAATGCTCCGTTTGGTTTTTGTAGCCAGCCCCCGAAGGCAGAGCTTCGGGTAACTGCCGGTTATCTTAGCGACAAGTTCCCCGCAAAATAGTCCAGCCACTCCAGCCCGGGGCGGCGTCGCACAGGGGAGCACTTCATGGTCACACGCGTTACAGCGTCTTCGGCAGGCAAAAGACCGGCCCGGACCCTGCCTGAAAAAACAGCGCCGCGAAGGCCGAAAAAACCCGCCGCATTCCCGGCGCCATGGCCGCACATGCCCGACGAACGCATGAGCAAGGTCGACACCGCCTGGCTGCGCATGGACAACCCCGGCAACCTGATGCAGATCACCGGCGTGTGGCTTCTAGCCCCCGGCGTGAAGTACGCGGCGGTCTGCGAACGCATTGAAAACACCCTGGTACGCTATGACCGCTTCCGCCAGTGCGCGGTGCAGGACGCGACCGGCGCCTCGTGGGTGGCCGACCGCCACTTTGACCTGGCGCGCCATGTGGTGCGGGAAAAGCTGCCGGCATCGGCATCGGCTGCGGGCGGTCAGGAGCAGGCGCTGCAGGAGCGCGTGGCCGAACTGGCCAGCCAGCCCCTGGACCGCGCCAGGCCGCTGTGGCAGTTTCACCTCATCGAAAACTACCTCAGCCCTGAAGGCGTGCGCGGCAGCGCGATGATCCTGCGCATTCACCACTGCATTGCCGACGGCATTGCGCTGCTCGGCGTGATCATGGCGATGGCCGATGGCGGCGCGCCGCCGCCCGTGCCCGGCGAACCGGGCGCCGCCGCCTCCGCGCCGCAGAACGCACAGGACGTGCAGGCGTGGATGGTCGGCAGCGTGCTCGCGCCGCTGACGCAGCTGGCGGTCCGGGCGCTGGATGCGCTGGGCGACGGCGCGGCGCGCTCGCTCGGCCGGCTGAACCAGCCGGGCGGCGGGCTGGGGCTGGAGCGCGGCGTCGAGGCGGGCGTGAATGGGGTGAAGGGTTCGCTGGACATGGCCCGGCTGCTGCTGCAGGTGGCGGGCGATTCGGCCGCGCTGGCGCTGATGCCGGACGACTCGCCCACCCGGCTCAAGGGCAAGTCCTGCGGCCGCAAGCAGGTCGCCTGGTGCCAGCCGGTGCCGCTGGCCGAGGTGAAGGCGGTCGGCAAGGCGCTGGGCTGCTCGCTCAACGACGTGCTGCTCAGCTGCCTGGCCGGCGCGCTCGGCGGCTACCTGAAGTCGCAGGGCGACGACATCGCCGGCCAGGACATCCGCGCCATGGTGCCGGTCAACCTGCGGCAACCCGAAGCCAGCCCCACGCTGGGCAACCACTTCGGCCTGGCGCCGCTGCTGCTGCCCATCGGCATCGACAACCCGGTCGAGCGGGTCTGCGAGGTGCGCCGGCGCATGGCCGCGCTCAAGGGCAGCTACCAGCCGCTGCTGGCCTTCGGCCTGCTGGCCGTGGCCGGGCTTTGCCCCAAGCCCGCGCAGGATGCGATGCTCGACATCTTTTCCCGAAAGACCACGGCGGTCATGACCAATGTCCCGGGGCCGCGCGACAAGCTCCACTTCTGCGGCGCCACGCTGGAGCAGACCATGTTCTGGGTGCCGCAGTCGGGCGATGTCGGGCTGGGCGTGTCGATCCTGAGCTACGGCGGCGGCGTGCAGTTCGGCGTGATCACCGACAGCGCGCTGTGCCCGGAGCCGCAGCGCATCGTTGACGAGTTCATGCCGGAGTTTGCCCGGCTGTCGATGGTGACGCTGATGCTGCCGTGGGACGATGCCTGAGCGCCTGAGCGCCTGGGCGCCTGGGCGCCTGATGCGGCGCTGCGCGCGCCAAATACCTTGAAATATGAACGAAATCGGCCCCTTGCGCTTTATCCACGGGCGCAAGCAGCTATTGATTCAATAGCATCAAGCCTTGAAGCGCCGGGCGGCGATCTCCAGCAGGCCGTCGAAGATCAGGTTTTCGACCAGCTCGAAGCCGACCGTCATGCTCGGCGCCATCTTCCAGCCGGCGCCACCGGTCATGATGCATTCGGGCGCCTCGCCGCAGTGGCGCGTGAGGTTGTCGACCATGCGCTGCACCGCGCCGGCAATGGCGAAGGTGCCGCCGCTGGTCAGCGCGTCGCTGGTGTTGGTCGGGAAATCGCGAACCTCGCCGGTCGGCACATGCAGCCCGGCCGTGCCCGATTCGAGTGCGCGCAGCATGATGCCGTGGCCCGGCAGGATGATGCCGCCCAAAAACCGGCCCGACGCGTCGATGGCCTCGACCGTGACGGCGGTGCCCACCATCACCACCAGGCAGGGCTTGTGGATGCCGCGCGCCAGCAGGCGGTGGTGCGCGCCGATCATGGCCACCCAGCGGTCGGACCCGAGCCGAGCCGGATGGTCGTAGCCGTTGCTCAGGCCGGCCTCCTGCGGGCTCGAAATCACCCAGCTGGGCAGCACGTCCCAGATTTCCATCTGCTCGGCCAGTCGCCGCTTGATGGCGTCGCCCGCCACCACGCAGCCCAGGATCGCCGAAGGCTCGGCCAGCCCCTGCCAGTCTTCCTCGGCGAGCCGGTCGATGTTCTCCAGGAACACCGCGCCATGGGCCAGCAGCTTGGCGCCCACCACCGGGGCGTCGTACTGGGCCCATTTCAGGCGGGTGTTACCCACATCAAGCGCGAGGAAAGTCATTGGGCTGAATTATGAACAGATTTGGCCACCGCCAGCACCTGATCCATCAAGGTTTTCCCGTAACCCGCCTGCCCTCCTCGACAGATCAGATCAGGCCGAACCAGCAGGCGCGCTGCACCGCCGCCAGCTTGTTGTCGACCTTGAGCTTGCCCATGGCGTTGGCCAGGTGAAAGTTGACGGTGCGCTCGCTGCACGCCAGCATCTCGCCGGTCTTGCGCGCGGTCATTCCCTGGAAGGCCAGTTCCAGGCATTCGAGTTCGCGCGGGCTCAGGGGATTGCGCGCCTGCGCCAGCGCCCGCTTGAGCAGCGGCCAGATGTTCAGCGACGACCAGGCCAGCTGCGACGGCTCGGTGCGGTCAGGCCACTGGCGCGCGCTGAACAAATAGCATTCGAACGCGCGGCCCATGGTCAGCGGAAAGGCGATGCGCACGACGCTTTGAAAACCATGCGCCAGCCACAGCCGGCGCCAGCGGCCCATATCCCCGAAGGCCGACCTGGAAATGTCCTGCCAGGCCACCAGTGGCGCATCGGAGTCGCGCCACGGCGCGCCGAAGTCCTGGCTGGCCGCCAGCGCCAGCGCGGCGTCGAGCAGGCGCGGCGGATGCAGGGCCAGCACCAGCCGGCTTTCCTGCCCGGCGAACGGGTCGGGACCCAGCACCACCAGCGCCTCGACCGAGAATTCGCGCAGGGACGACAGCCAGTCGCTCATGATGCCGTCCAGGCACAGGCTGTCAAAGTTAGCAGGTAGTTGCATTGGTGATCAGGGGGAAGAACAGGGACAATGATTCATGATGGGTCGACATGCAGGCTCCTGCTCAAACTCAGATGGAAAAAATTCGCCGCACCTCACCGTTTTCAAGGCATGCGCCAGGCCGCTGGACATTCGCGCCGCTGGAGCCGATTTTGCATGCGTCGCCGTGGCGCATCCGGCTGCTGGGCCTGGCAACGGTGCTGGGCCAGCCCCTGTTCGGCTGGATCTGGGCGCGCTGGCTGGTGCAGCCCTACGAAAACCTGTGGCTGCGCGGCCTGATGAGCCTGCTGGGCGCCACGCTGCTGCTGCCCGGGCTGATCCGGAATTTTTCCCATCCGGCAACGCGGCTGCTGATCACCCTGGTGATGTGGATCGAAATCCCCCTTTTTTTCAGCTGGATGTATTTTTGCAATGGTGCAAGCGCCGCCTGGCTGGCCACGGTCTGCACGATGATCGTGTGCTACTACCACCTGACGGACTGGCGCATCGCCACGGCCGGCATCGCGAGCGCCGCCCTGCTGTCGTGGGCGCTGTTTGTGGGGATGATGCCGAACGGATTCCAGGGCGACCCGGTCGATGCGGTGGTGATTGTTTTCAGCTGGACCTGTGCGCTGCTGCTGGGCCTGTCGTCGGCCAATTTGCGGCGCGACCAGCTGGCGCACACGCTGGCCACCATGGGCATCATGGCGCACGAGTTGCGCACGCCGCTGTCCACGGCATCGCTGATCGGGGACGCGCTGCAGATGGAAATCCGGCGCGAGCAGGCGCATCCCCGCGCCGCCAAGCTTGAGCAGCTGGGCCAGCGCCTGCAGGCGCTGGTGCGCGCCATGAACCACCAGATCGACACCCAGATCGCCAATGCCAAGCTGCTGCAACTGCCGCGCTACAGCGAAGAAATGGGTGCCGCCAGCCTGGTCAGCGACACCGTCGCGGCCTATCCCTACACCGCAAACCGGCAGCGGGAATGCGTCAGGGTGGTCATCCACCACGATTTCAATTTTTGCGGTTCGCCGGCCCAGTTTTCGCAGGTGCTGATGAACCTGATGAAAAATGCCCTGCATTCCCTGGCCGCCGCTGATTCGTCGTACGCGGCCGGTGCGCTGCGCATCACCGTGGACTGCGGGCCCGACGGCGGCCGCATTGCCGTGGCGGATGACGGCACAGGCGTCGATCCGGCCTTGCTGCCGCATATTTTCAAGCCCTTTTTCTCCAGCAACCGCAGCACCGGTCATGGCCTGGGCCTGGCCTTTTGCCAGCAGGTGGTGCGCAGCGCGGGGGGCAGTATCCAGGTGAAGTCAGGCTATGCCAGCGGCGCTGTCTTCACGCTGGTGCTGCCGCTGGCGCCTTCCTGAACGCCAAGGCCTGCGTTCCGACTTCCTTGATAAAGCCCACCGCCATGTCATTTCCCCTTTATCGCCGGCCCGGCGGTGTTATCTTTCTCGACGACGACCCGGACTACCTGGAAATGCTGGGCGAGGTCATGCCGCCCGACTGGCCGGTGCAGCTCTTCCTGCGGCCCATCGCCTGCATCGACCTGCTCAAGCAGGACACCGCGCAGCGCGAAAAAGACGCTTGGGCCCAGCAGGAAATCATCCACCGCTGGCGGGATGGCGCCCTGCTGATCCCGCAGATCCTGCGCTACTGGCAGGACGACGGCGCCGCGCGCTTCGGGCTGGTGCAGGTGGCCGTGGTGGACTATGCCATGCCGGCCATGAGCGGGCTGCGCATGCTGGGCGAGTTGCGCGACTGGCCGGGCTCGCGCATCCTGCTCACCGGCCGCGCCGACGAGCAGCTGGCGGTTTCGGCCTTCAACCGCGGGCTGATCAACCAGTTCATTCCCAAGCAGTCGCCGGACCTGCGCGCCGGCCTGACGCGCGCCGTCGAGGACCTGCGCCCCCAGCCCGACCGGCGGCATCAGCAAATCTGGTGCGCCACGCTGTCGCCCGGCCAGCTGGCGCTGCTGGCCGACCCGGCAATCTTCCAGGCGCTGCACGACCTGGCGCAGCGGCAGGGCTGGAACGAGCATGTCGTCATCGGCGCGCCGTTTGGCATGCTGGCGCTCAACGCCCGGGGCCAGGCCAGCTGGCTGCAGCTGGAGCCAGCCGGCAGCCTCGGCGAGCTGGCCGAAATGGCCCTGTCCCAGGGCTGGGACCCGCGCGTGGTGCAGGACGTTCGCAGCGGCAGCCGCCTCATCGACCTGGAACTGCAGCTGGCGCTGGGCGCCGGCCATCGGCCCACGGCTGGCGAAGCCTTCGCCGTGACCGGCGCGGCCGGCCGGCTTCATGCGGCCATCTTTGCCATCGGCGAGCCGTTCAGCCCCGGCCTGAGCACCAGCTACGCGCGTTTCCTGGACAACCATGGCGAAAGGCGCCTGCCGGAAGATTAGGCCATCACACCAGTTCGGTGCGGGCGCGCCGGGCAATCGGCCAGTCCCAGGGCTTGAGCACGGGCGCCAGCGTACGCGCCGTGTCCTCGATGCGGTCCATCTCGGCACCGGTCAGGCCGGCATTGAGCGTCAGGCGCACCATCGCGCGGTTGCGGCTGGTCGCCGGGGCGCAGAAGATCGCGCCAAAAATCTGGTGCGCCTCCAGCTGGTCGCGCAGCACCATGGTGGCCGGCTCGGTGCCGGTTTCCAGCGCAATGATCTGCTGGCTGCCCTGGTGGATCGGGTAGCCCATGCTTGAGAGGCTGGCGCGCAGCCGGCGCGTGTTGGCATGCAGCCGCACCCGCTCGGCGTCGCTGCGGCGCACCACCTCCAGCGTGGCGGCCAGCCCGGCAATCTCGTGCGGCAGCAGGCAGGAGCTGAAGATGTTCGGATAGCTGTTGTGCAGCACGTAGTAGCGCATGGCGGCCGGAATGGTGAAAAAGCCCGCGCGCCCCGCAAACGCCTTGGCCAGGCTGGCGCTGATGAAATGCACGCGGTCCGTCAGGCCCAGCTCGGCGCACAGCCCCGCGCCCTGCGGGCCGTGGGTACCCAGCGAATGCGACTCGTCGACCAGGATGGTGCAGCCGTGCTGCTCGACCACCTCGACCATGCGCACCAGCGGGCACAGCGCGCCGGTGGTGCTGTACACCGAGTCGACCACCACCACGCCCGGCCCGTGGCGCTCGATCATGCGCGACAGGTGCTCCGGGTCGTTGTGGCGAAACGCATGGGCCGGCGCGCGCGCGGCATGCGCGCCTTCCCAGAGCGAGGTATGCGCCAGGCTGTCGAGGTAGACCGGGGTCTGCTCGTCGGCAATCGCCTGCAGCAGGCCGACATTGGCCGAGTAGCCCGACTGGCAGACAAAACCGTCCTCCTTGCCGACCCAGGCCGCGAGGGATGCTTCGAGCGTGCGGCAGGGATGGGCATCGAGCAGGAAAACGCCCGACTGGATCACGCTTTCGTTGCTGTGCTGCAAACTGGCAATCTGCGCCCGGACAATGTCCGGATGGCCGGCAATGCCCAGGTAGTCATTGCCATCGAGCCGGATCGAGTCCGACCCGGGGTTGCTGCCATGCAGGATGGGTTTTCCACCCCACTGGCTTTGCCAGTGGGCCATGAACTTCTGCTCAAAGCGCTCTGTCAGGCGCGGCAACAGGGGTGGGTTGCGGTGGGCGGCAGGGGCAGGACGGGTGGTGCGATCGAGTACTTGCATAAGTCTGTTCCTTGGTTAAAAACAGACTTATTGAAAACTTTCTCACAAATAGTCACGCCTTGACCCCTGCTACATCTGACAGGTCAGTGCTTCTACGGCTCCTGAAAACATGCTTGCCGCAGGGCGCGGCAAAGTCCCTTTGCGGCGGTTATTTCTGCATCCAGGGCAACCCCCGCATGCGCCAGCCGCCCCGGTGGCCGCGCTGGGCCTGCTCGTCGGCGCCGCCTTCGAAGCCTTCCAGGATGTTGTAGGCCTCAAGCCCCAGTTCTGCGGCACGGCGCGCCGCAGCCATTGACCTCACGCCGCTCCTGCACAGCAGCAGGACCCTGGTGCCAGCGGGAACGGCCGCCTTCAGGGCGTCGTCAAAGCCGGGATTCAGCGCCATGCCCGGCCACTGCTTCCAGGCCACGGGCACGGCGCCCGGGACGAAACCCACCCATTCGCGTTCGGCATCGGTTCGCACATCGACCAGCACCGCCTCGCCCGACTGCATCCATTGCCAGGCCAGCGCCGGCGGAATGTCGCCGGCATAGCCGGTGGCGGCCTGCACGCCGGCGTCTGGGGTTGAATCGGTTTGCATAAAAAATTTCCTGTCATCGTGAACTTCGGGCCAGTTCCTTCCCGCTGATCGGACGGCGCGGCCTCCGGCATGAAAATAAGTGTATTCGTTCAGACCGCCCAGGCAGGGGCGCGCAGAATTGGCCACCCTCCCTTTATTTCCTGGAAGCCCCGATGAACTCAAAAACGGCTGACGCCGCTTCTGGCCGGAATGCATCCGACAGCCCGGCTGGCAAGGGCGAGCGCAAGGCGCTGGCCGAAAAGCTCCTGCGCTGGCAGGTGCCGGAGGCCGGCGCCGACGGCAAGAAGAACGGCAAGGCCTGCAGCCTGGCCGATTTCGACCCGGGCGCCAAGCCGTTCTCATCGGGCGACAAGGCCCGCGACAAGGAAACGGTCGACGCGCTGGCGCTGGAACTCGACGGGCTGCAAAACCTGTTCTATGCCGACCGGCGCTACCGGCTGCTGGTGGTCCTGCAGGGCACGGACACCTCGGGAAAGGACGGCACGCTGCGCGGCGTGTTCAGCCGCATGAGCCCGCTGGGCGTGCACACGGCGGCCTGGAAGGCTCCGAACGAGGACGAGCGCGCCCGCGACTACCTGTGGCGCATCCACCGGAAGGTGCCGGCGGCCGGCGAGATCATGGTCTTCAACCGCAGCCACTATGAAGATGTGCTGGTGCCGCCGGTCAACGGCTGGATCACGCCGGCGCAAACCGCCGAGCGCTACCAGCAGATCAACGACTTTGAGCGCATGCTCAGCGAGAACGGCACGGTGATCCTGAAGTTCATGCTGCACATCAGCTTCAAGGAGCAGGGCGAGCGGCTGCAGGAGCGGATTGACGACGCGACCAAGCACTGGAAATTTGCGATGGGCGACCTGGACGCGCGCAGGCAGTGGAAGCCGTACCAACAGGCGTATGAAGACCTGCTCAACGCCACCAGCACGCCCTGGGCGCCCTGGACGGTGGTGCCGGCGGACTCCAAGACCCACCGCAACCTGATGATCGCCCTGCGGGTTCGCCAGGCGCTTGAACAGCTCGACCTGCGCTACCCGCCCGAAAACCCGGCGCTCAAGGGCTTGGTGGTGCAATAAACAATCGGGATGCGCGCAAACCTTTCGCCGGGTTGACCGCGCAACCTGAAGGCAAGCGGATTCCAGAGAATCACAAAGCACTTGATCCCTCTTGAAAATATTACGAAAACTTTTGTAAAAAATTTCAAACCCTCTCGGTACAAACCCTCTTCGGGTCCGAACTGCCTGTCGCTGATGATGAGCTCACAATTCAATGGAGACATCAGATGACGAAAGATACACAGAACACCGGTCGCCGGGGCTTGCTCAAGGGCGTGGCGGTTGCAGCGGGTGCGCTGACGGCGCCGATGATTGCCAAGGCCCAGGCCGGGCCAATCACCATGCGCTGGCAGAGCACCTGGCCTGCAAAAGACATCTTCCACGAGTACGCGCTGGACTATGCCAAGAAGGTCAACGACATGACCGGCGGCGACCTGAAGATTGAGGTGTTGCCTGCCGGTTCAGTCGTGCCGGCTTTCGGTCTGCTTGAAGCGGTGTCCAAAGGCACGCTGGACGGCGGCCACGGCGTGCTGGGCTATCACTATGGCAAGCAAAACGCCTTGGCGCTGTGGAATTCCGGCCCCGCGTTCGGCATGGATGCCAACATGATTTTGGCTTGGCACAAGTTCGGCGGTGGTGCCGAGTTGCTGGCCAAGCTCTATGCCTCCATTGGTGGCAACGTGCAGTCTTTCCTGTACGGCCCGATGGCCACTCAGCCGCTGGGCTGGTTCAAAAAGCCCATTACCAAGCCTGAAGACTTCAAGGGCCTGAAGTTCCGCACCAACGGGTTGGCCATTGACCTGTTCACCGCCATGGGCGCTGCTGTGAATGCGTTGCCAGGCGGCGAGATTGTGCCCGCCCTGGACCGCGGCCTGCTGGACGGCGCCGAATTCAACAACGCCTCGTCAGATCGCCTGCTGGGCTTTCCCGATGTGTCCAAGATCTGCATGCTGCAAAGCTACCACCAGAGCGCGGAAACATTCGAGATCATGTTCAACAAGACCAAATACGACGCGCTGCCCGCAAAGATGAAGGCCGTCATCGCAGGCGCGACCGAAGCCGCTTCGGCCGACATGTCCTGGAAGGCGATTGACCGCTACTCCAAGGACTACATCGAGCTGCAGACCAAGGACAAAGTCAAGTTCTACAAAACGCCTGACTCCGTGCTGCAAGCACAGCTCAAGCTGTGGGACGCCATCATCGAGAAGAAATCCGCCGAGAACCCCTTGTTCAAGGAAGTCGTCGCCTCGCAAAAGGCGTTCGCCGAGCGCGCGGTCAAGTGGGACCAGGACACCAACGTGGGCCGCCGGATGGCGGTGAACCATTTCTTTGGTACCAAGAAGGTCTGAATTTGACGGTTTAGGTTTTTTGCACGTCAGATCAGCCCTCCGGGTTTCACCCAGAGGGCTGATTTTTTTTAACGGGATTTTTTATGCAAAAACTACTTCTGGCGATTGACCGCATCAGCACCTGGGTGGGCCAGGTATTTTCGTGGTTGATCCTGTTGCTCACCCTCATGATTGCATGGGAGGTGTTCTCACGCTACGCGCTCGACAGCCCTCACCCGTGGGCCTTCGACGTGATGAGCATGATGTATGGCAGCTTGTTCATGATGGCCGGCGCTTACACCTTGTCAAAAAATGGCCACGTGCGCGGCGACGTGCTGTATGGCTTTTTCCCGCCGCGCCTGCAGGCCGGGCTTGACCTGGCGCTGTACTTTCTATTTTTTATTCCAGGGGTGGTTGCGCTGGCGTGGGCCGGTTACACCTATGCAGCGGAATCGTGGGCCATCAAGGAGATATCCAACGTGACCGCCGACGGTCCGCCCATTTACCCCTTCAAAAGCATCATCCCTCTGGCCGGCGGCTTGTTGCTGCTGCAGGGTTTGGTGGAGATTGTGCGCTGTGTCATGTGCCTGAAAACGGGCGAATGGCCATCAAGGGGTGAAGACGTGGAGGAAGTGGACGTTGCAAAACTGAAAGAGTCGGTGCATGTGAAAGACGAAGATATTGCCAAGCTGGATCAGTACGTGGTCCACCCCAAGGAGTCCCACAAGTGAAAAAAGAAGTCTGGTTTGGCCTCACGATCATGGCCATGGTCGTGCTGGTTGCATTTATTTTCCTGCCGCCGCTTGCGCAAATGACCAACGGTCACCTGGGACTGCTGATGCTGGCACTGGTGGTGGTGGCCATCATGCTGGGGTTTCCCACAGCGTTCACCCTGATGGGCATGGGCATGGTGTTTGCCTGGATTGCCTACCGAAGTCAAAGCCCGGAGCTGGCCGTGCAGCAGACGCTGGACCTGATGGTGCAGCGAGCCTTTTCGGTGATGTCGAACGACGTCTTGATTTCCATTCCGTTGTTTGTGTTCATGGGCTACCTGATCGAGCGCGCCAACCTGATCGAAAAGCTTTTCAAGAGCATGCACCTGGCCATGGCACGGGTGCCCGGGGCATTGGCAGTGGCGACCATTGTGACTTGCGCCATTTTTGCGACGGCTACCGGCATCGTGGGCGCGGTGGTGACGCTGATGGGCCTGCTGGCCCTGCCGCCCATGTTGCGTGCCGGTTACAGCGTGCAACTGTCGGCGGGTGCCATCACCGCCGGGGGTTGCCTGGGAATCCTGATTCCACCGTCGGTGATGCTGATTGTGTACGGGGCTACTGCGGGGGTGTCAGTGGTCAAGCTTTATGCCGGCGCCTTTTTCCCCGGGCTGATGCTGGCGGCCTTGTACGTTGCCTACGTGGTGATCGTGGCCAAGTTCAAGCCTCATCTGGCGCCACCGATGGCTGCAGAAGACCGGCACGTCCCCTTGCCCGAGTTTGCCGAGATCGTGTCTGCCAGCGTGAGCAACAAGGTTTTGCCGGGATTGATGGGTGCCATCAAAGGCAAGCGCAATGCTGCGGTGCCTATGCGCCAGTTGGTCAATCACCTGATCATCGCGCTGCTGCCAGCCCTGGCGGTGGCGGCCATCATGGGTGCCATTTACCTGAAGGTGACAGCGCCGCTGCCGCCCGAAGTCGCGCAAGGCGTGGTGGAAATGGGCGGTTCTTCTTTTGACGCACCGGCTGAAGACCAGGGCAATGCGGGTGGATTGTCAGAACCTGAAGCGGAGGGGGGCCTGCAGGCACCCCCGGCCGAAGGCGCTGCATCAGAGCCTGTGGCAGCAGCCCCGGCGCAGGTTGCAGCACCTGCAGCACCTGTGGTGGTTGAGCCCGCACCGGTCCAGGAACGTGTGCCGGCACCGTTGACGTTCTGGATTGGTCTGGCGAGTGCGACAGTGGCTACTCTGCTGTTCTACGCAATATTCAATTTTGTCCGGCTGGAGATCTTCAAGATGCTGCTCGCGTCGTTCTTTCCGCTGGTCATCATGATTCTGGCGGTACTCGGAACGATCGTGTTTGGACTGGCCACGCCCACCGAAGCCGCAGCGATGGGTTCCATGGGGGGCCTGCTTTTGGCGCTCGCCTACCGACGCCTGAACATGCCGATGCTGCGAGAGTCGGTGTACCTGACAGCCAAGACCAGTGCCATGGTGTGCTGGCTGTTTATCGGCTCCAGCATTTTCTCGGCAGCCTTCGCGCTCCTGGGTGGACAGGACCTGGTCAACACCTGGGTGCTGGGCATGGACCTCACGCCGATGCAGTTCCTGCTCCTGGCGCAGGTGGTGATTTTCCTGCTGGGCTGGCCGCTGGAGTGGACCGAGATCATCGTCATTTTCATGCCGATCTTCATTCCGCTGCTGCCGCACTTCGGCATTGATCCGCTGTTCTTTGGCTTGCTGGTGGCGTTGAACCTGCAGACGGCCTTCCTGAGCCCACCGGTGGCCATGGCGGCGTTTTACCTGAAGGGCGTGAGCCCGCCGCATGTAACCCTGAATCAAATCTTTGCCGGCATGCTCCCGTTCATGGGGATTCAGGTGTTTGCAATTTTCCTGCTGTACCAGTTCCCGGCCATCGGCATGTGGTTGCCAGGGGTGTTGTACAAATAGGCGGCATGCGCTGCCAATGACGATCAACATGGGGCGCGCAAGCGCCCTTTGTTTTGGAAAAACGGTAAGATTGACGTTTACGTAAACGTCAATTCAGCAAAATGCTTTTTGATCGATATATGTCCATCTGACGGCTTGTTTCCATCGCCACTCCAGGAGCTTTTCCCATGACCGACCTGTCCGCCGAGTTCAAAGCCCTTGCCAGCTACCGCCCCACGAACAAGGTGCGCTTCATCACCGCCGCCAGCCTGTTCGACGGGCACGACGCGGCCATCAACATCATGCGGCGCATCCTGCAGGGCATGGGCGCCGAGGTGGTGCACCTGGGCCACAACCGCAGCGTCGA
>JAQGMN010000009.1 GCA_028292345.1 Polaromonas sp.
GCCTGCCGGGTGCTGCGCTGGCGGCGGCTCTGCTGGCGGCCTGCTCGCTGGTCGGGCCGCCCCCTACTAGCATTCCGCCCGCCGCGCCGGCCCCGGCGGCGCCCGCCAGCAGCGCCGCCGCCAGCGGCAACGGCGCAGCGCCGTCCGCGGTTTCGGCGGACACGCCGCCAGCGCCGGAGCGCGACGCCCTGGTCCGCGTGCTGGCCTATGCGGACCGGGTCCGTTCGATGTCGCCCGCAGAACTGAACCAGGAGGTCGCGCGGCTGGGCAATCCCTACCTGCCGGCCAGCCAGCTGCAGCTGGCCCTGGTGCTCGGCCAGTTGCGCCAGACGCCGGAGCTGATCCGGGCGCAGGACCTGCTGACGCGCCTGCTGGCCAATCCCGATGCCGAAGCCCAGGTGCTGCATCCGCTGGCCCGCCTGCTGGCCGTGCGCTATGGCGAGCAGCGCCGCCTCGAGGACCTGCTGGACAAGCAGAACCAGCAAACCCGCGAGGTCCAGCGCCGGCTCGACCAGACCAACGAAAGGCTGGAGGCGCTCAAGGCGATCGAACGCAGCCTGACCAGCCGCGCCAGCGCGCCGGTGGCGCCGCCTGCGTCGGCCCCCGCCAGCCGTGGCCGCACGCCCGCGTCCGCGCCCACACCATGACCCCTGTGCCCGCCCCCCTCTCGCCCACGGCAGCCCATCTGCTCGTGGTGGACGACGACGCCGACATGCTGCGGCTGCTGACCATGCGGCTCACGGCCGCGGGCTACCGCGTCACGGCCGTCACCTCGGCCGAGGCCGCGCTGACCGAACTCCAGCTCAAGCGGCCCCAGCTGGTGCTGAGCGACGTGCGCCTGCCCGGCAAGGACGGGCTGGCGCTGTTCGACGACATCCGCGCCCTGCATCCTTCGCTGCCGGTGATTTTGCTGACCGCGCACGGCACCATTCCCGACGCGGTCGAGGCCACCGAGCGCGGCGTCTTCACCTACCTGACCAAGCCGTTCGACGGCAAGGGCCTGGAGGGCAAGATTGCCGAGGCGCTGTCGCTGAGCGCCCCCCACCATCCGGCCCGGCAGGGCAGCGCCGAGGCCTGGCAAACCCGCATCATCAGCCGCTCCAGCCGCATGGCCGAGGTGCTGGCCGAAGCCCACATGGTGGCCGCCACCGATGCCAGCGTGCTGCTGCGCGGCGAAAGCGGCACCGGCAAGGAACTGCTGGCCCAGGCGATCCACCAGGCCAGCCGGCGCGCCGCCAAGCCCTTCATCGCGGTCAACTGCGGCGCGATTCCCGAGGCATTGCTCGAATCCGAACTGTTCGGCCATGTCAAGGGCGCCTTCACCGACGCGGTGAGCAACCACAAGGGGCTGTTCCAGGCGGCCGACGGCGGCACGCTGCTGCTGGACGAGATCGGCGACATGCCGCCGGCGCTGCAGGTCAAGCTGCTGCGCGTGCTGCAGGAGCGCGAAGTGCGGCCGGTGGGCGCGAGCCAGTCGATTCCGGTCGATGTGCGCATCATCTCGGCCACGCACCGCGACCTGGACGCCGCCATGGCCGCGGGCGACTTTCGCGCCGACCTGTACTACCGACTCAATGTCGTGACCCTGAGCCTGCCGCCGCTGTCCGAGCGCCGCGAGGACATTCCGCTGCTGGCCAACCATTTCCTGGTGACGCTGGCGGCCAAGTACCACAAGCGCCTGAGCGGCTTTGCGCCCGAAGCGCTCAAGGCCCTGAGCACCGCCGCCTGGCCGGGCAATGTGCGCCAGCTCTACAACGTGGTCGAGCAGGTCTGCGCCCTGTCGAGCACGCCACTGGTGCCGCTGGCGCTGGTGCAGCGCGCCCTGCGCTCGCCGAGCATCCAGGTGCTGACCTTTGCCGAGGCCAGGCAGCGTTTCGAGCGCGACTACCTCGTCGGCCTCTTGAAACTGACCGACGGCAACGTGGCCGACGCCGCCCGGCTGGCCGACCGCAACCGCACCGAGTTTTACCGGCTGATGCAAAAGCACGGCCTCACGCCGGGCCACTTCAAGGCCGACAGCTCGCAGCCGTCGCCGGAGTGAGTCGCTTTCTGGCGACAGGCTAAGCCCTTGATTCCAAACGATTTTTAGATCAGGCCCGGAATGTTGTCGCTGGCTGGCGACAAAAACCGGGCTTTCCGGGATTTTTCCGCGGCTTTTTGCTCCAGAAAATCTCATTTTTCATCCAAGCTGTTGATTTAGAAAGGTTTTTAGAAGCTGGCACAGGGTTTGCCCTAGTGATTCCATGCAAGCCTTTTTTCATCGTTTCAAACCTGCCGGCGCTCTTGGCCGCCGGGTCTCTTTTTCAGCCGTGGCCTGCGCCGCCGTGCTGGCCCTTGGGAGCAGCCCGGCGCTGGCCTGGAATCTCGAAGATGTCGCCAAACTCGCCAGTCAGCGCGCCAAAACCTCCTTCAAGGAAGCGTCGCATGCCGTGCCGGCCGAGCTGGCCAAGATGGAATACGACGACTACCGCGACATCCGCTTCAAGCCGGAAAGCACGCTGTGGCGCGCCGACAAGCTGGCTTATGAAGCCAACTTTTTCCATGTCGGCCGCCATGGCGACTCGGTTCGCGTCCATGAAATCACTTCGGCCGGCGTCAAGCGCATTCCTTATGACCCGGCCAGGTTCAACTTCGGCAAGAACAAGCTGTCGCCGAAAAGCTGGGGCGACCTGGGCTATGGCGGCGTGCGCTTTTTCAGCAACCTGAACTCGCCGACCTACAAGGACGAACTGATCGTTTTCTCGGGCGCCAGCTACTTCCGGGCGCTGGGCTCGGGGCAGCTGTATGGCCTGTCGGCGCGCGGCCTGGCGGTGGACACGGCCGGTCCCGGGCAGGAAGAATTTCCCCGCTTCACCGACTACTGGCTCGAAAAGCCCGCCACCGAAGGCGCGCCGCTGACGATCTATGCGCTGATGGATTCGGAGCGCATGACCGGCGCCTACCGCTTCGATGTCAAGCCCGGCGAGCAGACGGTGACCGAAGTGCGCGCCCGGATTTTCATGCGGCCCACCGACAAGCCGGTCACCACCCTGGGCCTGGCGCCGCTGACCAGCATGTTCTTCTTTGGCGAGAACCAGCCGCGCCCCGGCGACTTCCGGCCCGAAGTGCACGACTCGGACGGCCTGATGATCGCCACCGACGACGGCAGGGGCGGCGGCGAATGGCTCTGGCGCCCGCTGCAGAATCCGGCGTCGCCGCTGGTCACCTCGTTCAGCATGCAAAAACTCAAGGGCTTTGGCCTGATGCAGCGCGACCAGGCGTTTCGCAGCTACGAAGACACAGAGGCGCGGTACGAAGCACGACCCAGCGCCTGGGTGACGCCGCTGGACGGCTTCGGCGCCGGCCGGGTCGAACTGCTGCAATTTGCCACGCCCGACGAAACGCACGACAACGTGGCCGCCTACTGGGTGCCTGAAAAAATGCCGGCCGCCGGCGAGCCGCTCGACCTGGCCTACCAGATCGCCTGGCAGGGCAAGAACCAGCAGCTGCCGCCCAACGGCTGGGTGACGCAGTCGCGGCGCGGCATCGGCTACAGCAAGCCCGGCACCGACGCGCCGGGCCAGCAGATCCAGTTTGTCGTTGATTTCGCCGGTCCGGCCCTGGACGCCCTGCCCGAGAGCGCCAAGGTCGAGGCCATCACGACGGCCGGCAGCAATGCCCGGGTGGTCGAAAGCCTGGCCTACCGCAACCCGGCCACCGGCGCCTGGCGCATGACCCTGCGGGTCGAGCGCCTGAAGACCGCCGAGCCGGCCCAGCCGATTGAACTGCGCGCCTTTCTCCAACACAACCAACAAACCCTGAGCGAAACATGGACCAACCTGATCACAAACTGAATCGGCGCAGCCTGCTGCGTGAAGAGCGTCATCCCAATGCGGTCACGGCGCCGCCGGTGCATCGGGGTTCGATGGCGCCGCGTCCCTGGCGCGGTTTCTGGAACAGCCTGGGCACGGCGGCGCTGCTGCCGGTGCTCAGGCTCACCGGCCGGGAGACGGTCGCGCAACCGGCACCCACCGAGGCGATGGAGCCGTGGCAGCATGCCGCCAAGCGCCGCCGAACGGTGTTCATGCTGCTGACACTGGTCAGCACGGTGGTGGCAACGGCGCTGTTTGCCGACATGCAGCCGATCTATGACAACGCCTTTCTGCAATACGGCCAGCTGGGCCTGTTTGCGCTGCTGTCGGCCTGGGTGGTCACCGGCTTCATGACGGCGATGATGGGTTTTTACGTCACGCTGTTCGGCGACGCCCACACCCTGTCGGCCAAAAAGGTCCAGCACCACACGCTGGACAAGGCCACGCGCACGGCCATCATCATGCCGATCTGCAACGAGGACGTGAGCACCGTGTTCGCTGGGCTTCGCGCCACCTGCGAATCGGTCGCGGCGACGGCCCATGTGCAGGCTTTCGACGTGTTCGTGCTGTCCGACAGCAACAACCCGGCCATCATCAAGGCCGAACGCGCCGCCTGGGAAGACCTGCGCGGCCAGCTCGCCAGCCAGCCCGACCAGCCGCAGATCGAGGTCTATTACCGCCTGCGCAAGCGCCGCACCGACCGCAAGGCCGGCAACGTGGCCGACTTCTGCCGCCGCTGGGGCAAGGACTACCGCTACATGGTGGTGCTCGATGCCGACAGCGTGATGAGCGGCGACTGCCTGGTGTCCATGGTCAAGCTGATGGAAGCCAACCCGACCGCCGGCATCATCCAGACCGCCACCCAGGCCATCGGCCATGTCACGCTGCATGCGCGCGCCCAGCAGTTCGGCTCGCGCGTGACCGGCCGCCTGTTCACGCTGGGCATGCAGTTCTGGCAGATGGGCGAGTCCCACTACTGGGGCCACAACGCCATCATCCGCATCGCGCCCTTCATGGAGCACTGCGCGCTGGCGCGCATCGAAGGCACGGGCGGTATGGCCGGCAGCATCATGTCGCACGATTTCGTCGAAGCCGCCTTGATGCGCCGCGCCGGCTACCACGTCTGGCTGGTGGCCGACCTCGTCGGCAGCTACGAGCAGCAGCCGCCCGACCTGCTGGCCGAGCTGCAGCGCGACCGCCGCTGGTGCCAAGGGAACCTGCAGAACTCGCGCCTGATCGCCGAGCCCGGCATGCACCCGGTGCACCGCTCGATGTTCGCCACCGGCGCCATGGCCTACCTGTCCGCACCGCTGTGGCTGTGCTTCATGACCATGGGCACGGCGCTGTGGCTGTCGGGCTCGCCGATGGTCAGCAACTGGGACGTGCTGCCCGGCGAACTGCTGTCGCTCTGGGCCTGGACGCTGTCCATGCTGTTCCTGCCGCGCATCCTGGGCGTTGCCGCCGTGCTGTTCAAGGGCCAGCAGCAGGCCTATGGCGGCACCGCCAGCCTGCTGCGCAGCGCACTGCTGGAGACCATGATCGCGCTGCTCCAGGCGCCGATCCGCATGCTGGCGCATTCGCTGTTCGTCGTCATTGCGCTGACCGGCCTGAAGCTGGAATGGAAATCGCCCCCGCGCGAAGCCGCCGCCGTGCCATGGCGCCATGCGCTGGCGCAACTGGCGCCGATGAGCAGCATGGTGGTGGTGCTGGCGGCCGGCATTGCGATGATCGATGCCAGCGCGCTGGTCTGGCTGCTGCCGGTCGGCCTGCCGCTGCTGCTGTCGATTCCGATGACGGTGCTGACCAGCAAGGTCGGCGTCGGCACCGCCATGCGGGCGCAGAACTACCTCCTGATTCCCGAGGAAACCCGTTCGCCCGCCGTGCTGCGCCGCGCCTGGCTGCATGCCAGCCAGCTGGCCAAGCCACGCCTGAAAGCGGCTTGAGCTTCGGGAACAAGACAGCACATTTCGCAGCATGCTATATCTTTTATAGCTGCATGCGAAGACCGGTCAAGCGCAAGAGCCTGTTTTCTTCTGAAAACAGGCTCTTGTTGCTTTTTGTTCAATAGGGGTATTTTTTGAAACCAGCAGAAACACGGAAATTGATAAAATGTAACTTCTGAATACTTTTTGTCAGCAAGACGACAATGCCCAGGAAATCACCCCGCCCTTCTCTGATGGGTTAACGAAACGACCCATGAAACTCTCGACGTTCATCACCGCCCATATCGAAAAAATTCTTTTCGAGTGGGACGTCTTTGCCAAAACGCTGTTTCCCGCATTGCCAGCGCCGCCGCAAAATCTTCTGCGCGACCATGCCAGGGAAATCCTGCAGGCCATCGTCATTGACCTTGACACGCACCAGACGGCAGAGCAGCAGGCCGAAAAGTCAAAAGGCCAGGCAGATGAAGACGTCGACAAAAAAAGCGCGGCGGCCATTCACGGCACGCTGCGCCAGGCCAGCGGTTTCACGCTGACCCAGCTTGCCGCTGAATACCGGGCCTTGCGCGCCACGGTGTTCCGGCTGTGGCTGCCGCACATGCAACCCGGCACGCAGGACAGCTCGACCGACATGATGCGCTTCAACGAGGCCATGGACCAGGCACTGGCCGAATCCGTGGTGACCTATTCTGAAAACGCCGACCGCACGCGCGACACCTTCCTGGCCATTCTGGGCCACGACCTGCGCAGCCCGCTGTTCACCATGAAGCTGGCCGGAAGCTACCTGATGCGGCCCGCCATCGGCACCGAAGCCACGCGCGAGATGGGCGTCCGCGTCGCCCGCAGCGCCGCCAACATGACCGCCATGGTCAACGATTTGCTCGAATATGCGCGCACGCAGCTGGGCGGCGGCATACCGCTCACCCTGCTGACCGAGGACATGGCGCGCATCTGCCAGGCGGCGCTGGACGACGCGCAGGCCGGCTACCCGGACTGCCCGTTTGAGCTGGAGGCATCGGGCGATTTATCGGGGTTTTTCGACCGTGCGCGCCTGCAGCAGCTCTTTTCAAACCTGCTCAACAATGCAGCGCAGTACCGCGACGACACGCGCGCGGTCACGATCACGGCCCTGGGCGACGCCGATTCGATCACGGTCCAGGTGTGCAACCACGGCCCGGTGATTCCCGCGCCGTCGCTCCAGGCCATTTTCGATCCCCTGGTCCAGCTGTCGGTGGAACAAGGGTTGCAGGAAGGCGCGCCGTCCAGCAGCCTGGGGCTCGGCCTGTTCATCGCCCGGGAAATCACCATGGCCCATGGCGGCACCATCACGGTGGCGTCGAACGAGCATTCCGGCACGGTGTTTACCGTCAAGCTTCCACGCATGCCGCTTGCGGAGCAGGCGGGGAAGTAGGAAAACAGTCCCCGCTTTCGCAAGGCGGGACCCAGTTCCAGCGCAAATTCAGGCAGCGGCTCCGGGGTCGGGCGTGTTACTCAGGATGGGCTGTCCCGACAGGATTCCGTGGTAGTTCGTCAGCGCCTTGCCAATCTTGACGCTGTCCTTGGCAATGTCGAAGAAACGAATGTCCTTGCTGTGGTCGCTGGCCCGGACTTTCACCACCGAAATCACCCGCCTGAACTGCCCGCCGATTTCAACATAGCGCAGCAGCAAGATGGCATCGGTCAAAAATGCATTGCTGTACGAGGAAAAGCGCAGGTCGGTGTAGCGGTCTTCAAGCTCCGCGGTCATCAGCACGGTCACGCCCATGTGGGTCAGCACCGACGTCAGGCGGTACAGCGACTCGCGAAAGTTCTCGCGGAATATCGGCGCCAGCGCCAGTTCGAACCCCGACAGCGAGTCGATGACCACGCGCTTGGCTTTCGTCTTCTTGATCAGCATGACCAGGTCATGCAGGATTTCGTCGATCGACAGGTCGAGCGAGCGCGTGTCGATGACCGCCACCTTGCCGCTGTCCATCAGTTGCTCCAGGCGGCCGCTGAGCAGCTGGCTGGGGCTCTTTTCAAACGCGGCAATCACCCCGGGCTGGCCCAGCCGAACGCCTTCTGCCAGGAACTCGGTGGAAATCACGCTTTTTCCGCAGCCGCTCGGCCCCACCACCAGCAGCGAATAGCCCACCGGCAAGCCGCCGCCCATCATCTTGTCGAGCTGGGGCACGCCCATGGTCAGGCGCTGGTCGCCGGGGACTTCCATTTTCAGGCTGGCCCCGTCGTTCTTGAGAATGGCGCGCGGGAACACCTCGACCCCGTCATCGGTGATGCGAAAGGTGTGCAACCCGGGCCGCTGCGCCTGGCCCCGCATCTTGACCACCTGCAGCTTGCGCACCATGGCGTCGCGGTGGACATGCTGGGACATCCAGACAATGCCGTCGGCGACGGTGAACACCGGGCTGGAATCTTCCTCCTGCCCCGGGTATTCGCCGATCAGGAAGGTCGTGGCCTGCCAGCTGGTCATCTGCACGCCAAGGGCCTGGATGAAGTGCTGCAATCCCCGCATACTGTCGTCCTTTGAAGCCCTGGCGGACTGCACCACCGAACGGAATGAATCGACAAACACCAGGCTGGGTGAAAAGCTTTCCACCTCTTCAATGATGCGGGCCAGCACGCGGTCAAATTCGCCATCGAGCAGGTCGCCCGCCAGGTTGACGAACTTGATGGATGTGTTGATCTTGTCGATCTCGAAGTAGGAGAACTGCTGCTGGTAGCGCAGCATCTTGAGCGGCGGCTCGCCCAGCACGGTAAAGAACAGCGCGCGCCGGTCAGGATTGGCCAGCGAGAACATGATCTGGTGCGCCATGGTGGTCTTGCCCGAGCCCGGCGTGCCGGCAATCAGGTTGAAGGAAAACTCCGGTATTCCACCGCCCAGCAGTTCATCCAGGCCGGTAACCCCTGTCGGCAGCTGGCGTATGGTGACTTTTTTTCTCTTTTCGGAAGATCCTTTGCGGGTGTTTCGGAAGTCTCTTTGCTCCAGGCCAAGTGCAAAAGATGGGTTGTCAACTCCTCGCCGATCAATGACGCCAGCACATCCAGAAAAACGGTGAACAGGGCCAGGCTGGCCGCCATGGCCTGCGCCTTGTCCTGCGCCTGAAGGCAGGACTGCAGTTCGGCGAAACCTTCGTTGCCGGCAAGTGGCGTTCCGTCGTGCGCCATCCAGGGGTGTTGCCTGGACGCCAGGCGGATGCTTCGTGCGTAGAGCGGCTGGAAGCCGCCCTCGCCAATGATCGAAATCAGTTCCGGGGCCAGCTGCCGCCAGAGCCGGGCGCTGGTCTGCGCCACGTTGTCAGGATGCTGCGTCAGGGCTGACGCAATCAGCTGCCGCCGGGAATGTTCAGTCGCTTGCATGGTCAGGCCGGTGTTTCCGCAGGAAAAGCCTTTGAAATCACGTCCTGCAGCGTTTCCATCGAAACAGGTTTGACCAGATAGCTGTCAAATCCGACTTCATCGGCATGCGCCTGGAAACCTGGCTGGTCGTAGCCGGTCATGGCAATGCAGTACGGCGCGGGCACCAACCCGAGCAGCTGCACCTGGCGCAGCAGTTCATAGCCGTTCATGCCCGGCAGGCCGATGTCGGTGACCACTATGTCATAGCCGCCCTTTTGGGCCATCGCAAGGCCGTCCGGGCCGTTGTAGGCCGAAGCAACAGAATGGCCTTCGTGGGCAAGGCAGAAATTCAGGGTCTGATTCGCGTCCACATTGTCTTCAACAATCAGGATCCGGCAGGAACGGGCGGCCTGCCTGGGCAAGGCCGGGCCGGCGCCAAGCGCCAACACCGCTGTGGGCACAGGCAGCACCACCGTGAATTCACTGCCGCAGTTCAAGCCCTGGCTGCGCACCTGGACCGCTCCATCATGCATTTCCACCAGCGTGCGGACCATGGACAGCCCGATCCCCAGCCCGCCGTCCGAACGGTCCAGCGTTCGGGGAACCTGTGTGAACAGGTCAAAAATAAGAGGCTGCATGTCAGCCGCGATGCCGACGCCCTCGTCCTTGACGGAAATCGCCACCGTGCCGTTTGCAAGGTGGCGGGCCGACAAGACAATCGACTTGTGGGGCGGGGAGTATTTGCTGGCGTTGAGCAGCAGGTTGGAGAACACCTGCGAGAGCCTGACGGCATCGCCATTGAGCACCACGGGCCGCAAGGGCAGGTCAATGACCAGTTGCTGGTGGCGTTTCGTCAGCGAGTGCTCGCTGAGTTCGACGGCGTCGTGAACCATGTCGGCCAGCAACAGGGGCGCTTTTTGAAGGGTGATCTTGCCACTGCTGATCCGCGACGCATCAAGCAGGTCTTCGAGCAGGCGCTTCATGTGCGACACCTGCCGGGTGATGATCTGCTGGGAATGCGGCAGTTGCGGATGCGACGAGGTGATTTTCTCCAGCATTTCGGACGCCATGGCAATCGGCGCCAGCGGATTGCGCAGTTCGTGCGCCAGCATGGATAAAAATTCAGTCTGCCGTTGAACCGACGCCTCGGCCTGGTCCTGAAGGTCCTGTGCGCGCAATGACGCAATCACCAGGTTTCGATTGGCCTCGCGCAGCTTGCGCACCAGGTCATCGGGAAGCTCACT
The DNA here is from genome assembly GCA_028292345.1 of Polaromonas sp. Lineage (GTDB taxonomy): Bacteria > Pseudomonadota > Gammaproteobacteria > Burkholderiales > Burkholderiaceae_C > Polaromonas. The sequence continues at coordinate 10,372 of JAQGMN010000009.1, forward strand.
GTTTTTCACGATAGGCATATTTTTGGTGCTTCACCCAGCTACCCGTCCTTTCGAAAAACGTCTACCAGCCATCCATATTACAAAGTTTAACTATGCGATTAAATATGAAACATCCAGCGCCGCCATCGCCATTGGTAACAAGACGAAATAAATCTTGAGCCAATGCGTTATCGATCTTCTGATCGGACGAGATGAACTCAGACCGGAGAGTTTTTAGATGGGTACCACATCCTGATACCGTTTGTTACCAAGGCCTGTAACTTGCAAATCGGCGCTGTTGCTTTTCCTTGGCGTCAGAAGGCAAAAAGCCCTATCGCGCAACGATTTCACGACAAGGGAAATGCGAGCACCGACCTTGGTCAATCCTCAGGAGCGGCTCGTATTCGACATCCAGCACACTATGCTACTTTTTTAATAGCATTAAATGCCGGTATTCATTGCGCAAACGCTGGATTTTATTCAAAAAAATGGAATTCAGAACTTCGGCATGCCCTTCATGCCGCCCATGCGCTTCATCATCTTCATCATGCCGCTGCCCTTCATCTTTTTCATCATCCCCTGCATCTGCTCGAACTCGTTGAGCAGGCGGTTGACTTCCTGAACATGCACGCCCGAGCCGGCGGCAATGCGGCGCTTGCGCGTCGCCTTGATCAGGTCGGGCTTTCGGCGCTCCAGCGGCGTCATGCTCAAGATGATGGCTTCCTTGCGCTTCATGTCCTTTTCGGCCTTGTCCATGTCGATCTCGCCAGCCTTGGAAGCCATTTGCGCGGGCAGCTTGTCGAGCAGGCTGGACAGGCCGCCCATGTTCTTCATCTGCTGGAGCTGGCTCAGAAAATCATTGAGGTCGAAGCCGTCGCCGGACTTGATCTTGGCGGCGAGCTTTTGCGCCTCGGCCATGTTCACGCCCGACGCCATCTGCTCGACCAGCGCGACGATGTCGCCCATGCCCAGGATGCGGCCGGCGTGGCGTTCGGCGTCGAACACTTCCAGGCCGTCGAGTTTTTCGCTGGTGCCCGAGAACTTGATCGGCGCGCCGGAGATCTGCCGAACCGACAGCGCCGCACCGCCGCGTGAATCGCCGTCGGTCTTGGTCAGCACGATGCCGGTCAGCGGCAGCGCTTCGGAGAACGCCTTGGCCGTGTTGATCGCGTCCTGGCCCTGCATGGCATCGACGACGAACAGCGTCTCGACCGGGTTCAGCTCGGCGTGCAGTTCGCGGATTTCGCGCATCAGCACCTCGTCGATCGCCAGGCGGCCCGCGGTGTCGACCAGCAGCACATCTATATAGTGGCGCCGCGCGTAGTCCAGGGCGGCACGCGCGATGTCGATCGGCTTCTGGTCGCCGGTACTCGGGAACCATTCGGCGCCGGCCTGCTTGGTCACCGTCTTCAACTGCTCGATGGCGGCCGGGCGGTAGACGTCGGCAGACACCGTCAGCACCTTCTTGCGGCGCTTCTCGATCAGGTGCTTGGCCAGCTTGGCCGTCGTGGTGGTCTTGCCGGCGCCCTGCAGGCCG
>JAQGMN010000013.1 GCA_028292345.1 Polaromonas sp.
GAGACAAAAGCACTGGGTTCTCCGGTTGTGTACGGTTCGCCCAAGCGTGCACAGAAAACGTCAGGTCAGACGCTTGCAGACTGCTTTTGTGGATGGGGTTGGCTTTTTGTGCGCTTGGGCGAAGCTGAGATTTGAAAAGCCACCGATTATAGCTTGCTGCTTTATTACGCCATCCGCCCGCTGGCATACAGGCAAATGGCGGCGGCTGCGGCCACGTTCAGCGATTCCTCGCCGCCGGGCTGGTCGATGCGCACCTTCAGGCGGGCTCGGGCCATCAGGTCATCGCTGACGCCCTGCCCTTCGTGGCCCATGGCCCAGGCGCACGGCATCGGCAACGTTTGCTGGTGCAAAAAACTGCCGTGGTGCGAACTGGTCACCACGATGGGGACGGTCAGCGCTGCCAGGGCATCGGGCTCGACGCCTTCGACCAGGCGCAGGGCAAAATGCGCGCCCATGCCGGCGCGCAGCACCTTCGGTGACCACAGCGCCGCCGTTCCCTTGAGCGCGATGACCTGGCTGAAACCGAAGGCCGCGGCGCTGCGCAGGATGGAGCCGACATTGCCGGCATCCTGCACGCGGTCCAGGATGACCGACGCCGCGCCGGGTTGAATTTCGGGCGCGGCGGGCAGTTCGAGCACGAAACCCATGCGCGCCGGCGATTCGAGGCCGCTGATCTCGGGCAGCAGCGCGTCGGAGATCACTATGTTTTTGATAGCTGCCTGCGCCCACTCCGTATGCGCAAGAGGCCAAAAAGACTCCGAAAACACAGCCATGGCGGGTTTCAGGCCCCGCGCCAGCGCGGCGCGGCACAAATGGTCGCCCTCCAGCCACACCCGGCCCTGTTTGCGGTAAGCGGTGTTGTCGTGCGACAGGCGGTGCAGGTCCTTGACCAAGGGGTTGTCGCGCGACGACACATGCGTGACGGGAACCGAGAAGCCGCTGCTCATCGCAACACCCCGGCCACGGGCGCGAACGAGCGCCGGTGCTGCGGGCACGCGCCATGCTGGCGCAGGGCGGCCAGGTGCGCGGCGGTGCCATAGCCCTTGTGGCCGGCAAAACCGTACTGCGGGTACTGCAGGTGGTAGTCGCCGCACCAGCGGTCGCGGTAGACCTTGGCCAGGATCGAGGCGGCAGAAATGGCCGGCACCAGCGCATCGCCCTTGACAATCGCCTCGGCCAGGATCAGCAGCCGGGGCAGCTGGTTGCCATCGACCAGCACTTTCGCCGGCTTGAGCCGCAGGCTTTCCACCGCCCGCTTCATGGCCAGAAGGGTGGCCTGCAGGATGTTCAGGCGGTCGATTTCCTCCACGGTTGCCATCGCAATCGAGCAGCACAGCGCCTTGGCCTGGATTTCGTCGTAGAGCTTCTCGCGCCGCAGGGCGGTGAGTTTTTTCGAATCCGCCAAACCCTCGATCGGATTGAACGGGTCCAGGATGACGGCCGCTGCCACGACCGGACCGGCCAGCGGCCCGCGCCCGGCTTCGTCCACGCCCGCCATCAGGCCGGGCGTGTCCCATGACAGGACGGCCTGCTCAGGTTTCAAGAATTTTCTGGATTGCATCGGTGGCCCGTTGGGAAGTGTCCCGCTGCAGTTCGGCATGCAGCTGGGTGAATCGCTGTTCGACAGCCCTTATTTTCTCCGGCGCCGCCGATTTTGCGTCAACCCATTGGAGCAGCGCCTGCGCCAGCGCCTCGGGCGTGGCCTGGTCCTGCAGCAGTTCAGGCACGACAAAATCCCGGCAAAGGATATTGGGCAGGCCGACCCAGGGCTGCAGCTGCTTGCGCCGCATGATCTGCCACGAGAGCCAGTTCATGTTGTAGGCAATCACCATCGGCCGCTTGAACAGGGCGGCCTCCAGCGTCGCCGTGCCGCTGGCGATCAGGGTGACATCGCAGGCCGCCAGCACCGCGTGCGACTGGCCCGCGACGATTTCCACGGCAGCCCGAACGCCGGCTTCACTGGCCAGCTGCTCGATCCGGCTTTTCAGCGCTGGAATGGCCGGGACTATGAATTTAATAGCTGGATGCGCCCGCCGGACAAGCGCTGCAGCCTGAAAGAAGCGCAAAGCGAGGTACTCGACTTCGGATTTCCGGCTGCCCGGCAAGATGGCGACCACCGTGTCTTCGCTTCGCAGGCCCAGCGCCTGCCGGGCCGCCTGGCGGTCGGGCTGGACCGGAATCACGGCCGCCAGCGGATGGCCGACATAGGTCGCGGCAATGCCGTGCGCCGCCAGCAGGGCCGGCTCGAACGGAAAGATGCACAGCACATGGTCAACGCTGCGCCTGATTTTTTCAACCCGGTCGGCCCGCCAGGCCCAGATCGAGGGGCAGACGAACTGCACCGTCTTGACACCTTCGGCCTTCAGCGCCGCTTCCAGCCCCAGGTTGAAATCGGGCGCGTCGATGCCGATGAAAAGATCCGGACGTCCGCCCGGGCCCGTCAACAAACGGTGCTTCAGTTGCTCGCGGATGCCGGCGATTTCACGGTAGTGGCGCAGCACCTCGACATAGCCGCGAACGGCCAGTTTGTCGCTCG
>JAQGMN010000073.1 GCA_028292345.1 Polaromonas sp.
GCAGGTGGCGTCGGACAGCACCAATTCGATTCGCGCCTCGCTGCACGAAATCGAGGTCACGCTCCTGATCTCGATCGTGCTGGTGGTGCTGGTGGTCAGCGCCTTCTTGCGCAGCGTTCGCGCCACCTTCATCCCGGCCGTGGCAACGGTGGTGTCGCTGCTGGGCACGTTTTGCGTCATGTACCTGATGGGCTTCAGCCTGAACAACCTGAGCCTGATGGCGCTCACGGTGGCGACGGGCTTCGTGGTGGACGACGCCATCGTCGTGCTGGAAAACACCAGCCGCCACATCGAAGCCGGCATGGACCGCTTCAAGGCCGCGCTGCTGGGCGCGCGCGAAGTCGGCTTCACCGTGCTGTCGATCAGCCTGTCGCTGGTGGCGGTGTTCATTCCGCTGCTGTTCATGGGCGGGCAGACCGGCCGGCTGTTCCGCGAATTCGCCGTCACGCTGTCGGCGGCGGTGATGATCTCGCTGGTGATCTCGCTCACCACCACGCCGATGATGTGCGCCTGGCTGCTCAAGCCGCAGTCCGCCGACAAGCCGCCGGGCCGCATTGCCCGCGGTTTTGAAAGCGGCTTCAAGCGGATGCTGCGTGCTTACGAGGTCGCGCTGGACTGGGCGCTGTCGGCCAGGCTGCTCGTCATGCTGAGCCTGGTGGCCGTGATCGGGCTCAACGTCTACCTGTACATCGCCGCGCCGAAAGGCTTTTTCCCGCAGCAGGACACCGGGCAGATCAACGGTTTCCTGCGCGCCGACCGCAGCATCTCCTTTCAGGCGATGCAGGCCAAGCTCAAGCAGCTGGTGGACACCATCCGCGCCGACCCGGCGGTCGATACCGTCGTGGGTTTTACCGGCGGCTCGCGCGCGGGCGGCGGCTTCATGTTCATCAACCTCAAGCCGGTCGGGCAGCGCAGCGACTCGGGCCAGGCGGTGATTGCGCGGCTGCGCCCGCAACTGGCGCAGGTCACCGGCGTGAGCCTGTTCCTGAACCCGGTGCAGGACCTGCGCGGCGGCGGCCGGCAGAGCAGTTCGACCTACCAGTACACGCTCAAAAGCGACAACGCCGCCGACCTCAAGCGCTGGGCGACGCGCCTGGCCGACCAGATGAAGCTGTCCACCGCGCTGCTAGATGTGGACACCGACCAGGAGGAAAACGGCGTCGAGACCATGGTCACGGTGGACAAGGAAAGCGCCGCGCGGCTCGGCGTGAGTTCGCGCGATGTGGACAACGCGCTGTACAACGCCTTCGGCCAGCGCCAGGTCGCGACGATCTACGGCGAGCTGAACCAGTACAAGGTCATCATGCAGGTGGCGCCGCGCTACATCGGCAGCCCCGAGGCCCTCAAGGACATTTATGTGCCGGCCAGAAATGCCGCTGCTGCCAGCACCGGCACCACGACCGCCACCGCCACGACCAGCGTGAATCCGGCCCTGCGCGACCCGTCCGCCGGCCAGGCGCTGAGCACCGCCGTCACCACCATGGTGCCGCTGTCGGCGATTGCCAGCTTCAGCGAAAACTCGTCAGCCGCGTCGATCAGCCACGAAGACGGCGAACTCTCGACCACCATTTCCTACAACCTGGCCACCGGCAGCACGCTGAGCGATGCGCAGGCCGCCGTGCGGGAAGCGGAAGCCGCGATCAGCCTGCCCAACAATGTGCGCGGCAGCTTTTCGGGCACGGCGCTCAGCGCGCAGCAGTCGCAGAACGAGCAGCCGCTGCTCATCCTGGCGGCGCTGGTGGTGATCTACATCGTGCTGGGCATTTTGTACGAAAGCCTGATCCACCCGCTGACGGTGATCTCGACGCTGCCGTCGGCCGGCGTGGGCGCGCTGCTGGCGCTGCTGCTGTTCAAGATGGACCTGTCCATCATCGCGCTGATCGGCATTTTCCTGCTGATCGGCATCGTCAAGAAAAACGCCATCCTGATCATCGACTTCGCGCTGGACGCCGAACGGGCGCGCGGCCTGAGCGCCGTGGAAGCGGTGCGCGAGGCCTGCCTGCTGCGTTTCCGGCCGATCCTGATGACCACGATGGCCGCCATCCTGGGCGCGCTGCCGCTGGCCATCGGCTTTGGCGAAGGGGCCGAACTGCGCCGGCCGCTGGGCATCACCATCATCGGCGGGCTGATCGCCAGCCAGTTGCTGACGCTCCTCACCACGCCGGTGGTGTACGTGCTGCTCGACAGGCTGCGCCGCCGCAACGCCTCCGAACGCCACCTGAGCCGCCATCCGAACGCACTGTCCGATGCAAGGCCTTCTCTTGCTCCCTCTCCCGCCGGGAGAGGGCTGGGGTGAGGGGCAGCGGATGCAAAAAACACCATGCCGACCTTCCCGCCACTCCCTGCAACCGTCATTCCCGCCTTTGCCGGAATGACGAATCTATAAAGTTGCCCATGCGCTCAACACCTCATTCCTGCAAACTTTTGGTTGCCGCCTTGGCCTTGGCGCTCGGCGGCTGCGCCGTCGGCCCCGATCACCAGCGGCCCGCGACACCCGACATCGGCAACTTCAAGGAAGCCGCAGGCTGGGTTCCCGCCGCGCCCGCCGATGCACTGGAACGCGGCCCGTGGTGGCTGCTGTTCGGCGACCCGGTGCTGGACCAGCTGGCCGCCCGGGTCGAGGTGTCCAACCAGAATGTGGCCGCCGCCGTGGCCGCCTATGCGCAGGCGCGCGCCGTGGTGCGGGAGCAGCGCGCCTCGCTGTTTCCCGTGGTGTCGCTCAATGGCGGCGCCAACCGCTCGCACAGCGGTTCCAGCAGCAGCGCCTCCGGCAGCGGCGGGCGCACCGGCAACAGCCATGACGTCAGCATCGGCGGCAGCTGGGAGCCCGATGTCTGGGGCCGCCTGGGCCGCGCGGTGGAGAGCAGCACGGCCAGCGCGCAGGCCAGCGCCGCCGACCTGGCGTCGGCCCGGCTGTCGGCGCAGGGCGAGCTGGCCGTCAACTACCTGACGCTGCGCCAGGTCGATGCGCAAAAAGCCCTGCTGGAAAGCACCCTCGCCGGTTTTCAGCGCAGCCTGGAAATCACGCAAAACCGCTACACCGCCGGCATTGCGGCCAAGACCGATGTGCTGCAGGCGCAGACCCAGCTGGCCAACGCCCAGGCCGACGACGCCGGGCTGCTGCGCCAGCGCGCCCAGCTGGAGCATGCGGTGGCGGTTCTGGTGGGCGAAGCGCCGGCTGATTTCTCCGTGGCGCCGCAGGCCTGGAAACCCTCGGTGCCTGAAATTCCGGTCGGCATTCCGTCCACGCTGCTGCAGCGCCGCCCCGACATCGCGGCGGCCGAGCGCAGCGTGGCGGTCGCCAACGAACAGATCGGCATCGCCACGGCCGCCTACTACCCCAGCGTGTCGCTGGGCGCCTCGTACGGCTTTGGCGCCAGCCGCGTGGCCGACCTGTTCAGCGCCTCCAGCAGCGTCTGGTCGCTCGGCCTGTCGGCGGCGCAAACCCTGTTCAATGCCGGCGCCACCACGGCGCGCGTGCAAGGCAGCGAAGCGGCGCATGCGCAGGCGGTGGCGCGCTACCGGCAGACGGTGCTGACGGCTTTTCAGGATGTGGAAGACCAGCTGGCCGCCACCCGCGTCCTCCTCATGCAACAGGATTTGCGCCGCCAGGCGTCCGAAGCCGCCGACCAGGTCGAGCAGCAGGTGCTCAACCGCTACCGCAGCGGCCAGGTCGGCTTCACCGAGGTCATCACCGCCCAGGCCACCGCGCTCAGCGCGCGCCGCGCGCTGGTGCAGGCCATGGCCGACCGCCAGACCACCGCCGTCGCGCTGATCCAGTCGCTGGGCGGCGGCTGGCAGGCCGGGGAATGAGTTTTGCTATTTTTTATATAGCTGCTGGCGCCCGCGCCTATTGCGGTAGAGGCCATTTCGATGCCTGAAACCTGAGCCTTGCCGTCCAGGGCCGCCGGCAAAATCGCTGTCGCTTTTTTGCCCGCCTTCCTAAAATACCAGCCCACGTCGAAGCCAGGAGGATGCAATGGCCAACGAAGACAATCGCTGGAATTCACAGGCCTGGCCGTTCTGGTCCTGGCCGGCCGGAATGCTCGATGCCTTGAAAATGCCGGCCAGCGCAGGCGCTCCGCAGTCCCTGACGCAGCCCATCCTTCCCTGGGTTTTCGCGCATTCCATCTCGGTGAACGAGCACAACTCGAGTTGCCCCGAAATGGAGCGGGAAATCGTCGCCCAGGAAAGTTACGGCCGGCAGCTGGGGCGGGTGATCAATGCGCTCGAAGCGCTCATCCAGGAGCGCCCCGGGGGCGCGCCGCAAAACGAGGAAATCGAGGATTTCCTGGCGCTGAGCCGGAAAATTCGGGACATCAAGGCCGGGTCGTCGGCAACGCGCATCCGCCGGCTTGAAGCCGACCTGGCCTGGCTTGAAGCAAACAGCCCCGGCGAGTACCAGCGCATTGCGTCAAAATTTTCACTGCACGGCAAGGGCCGGCGATAGCTGCGCATCGATGAATGCCACCAGGCCGCCGCACGGTTCGGACGAAAGCGGCGGCCGAGATTGCGCTTCCCCTTGGATCGAACGCAGCGGCAGACGCTACCGGCATCCCCGTTCCCGCCGTGCCGCATTTTCGCCAGGCGCTGCGCCGGCAATTGACCATTCAGCCCCGACCGTCCCTGCATCAAACCACTGTTGACATGGATCACAATGCCCCTGGCGCGAATGGGGGATAGTCGATTCAAACCAAGGGAGCGACCACCATGAAACTGCTGACTGACCTGTTTTCCACCGACTATGGCCTGATGAGCATCAGCGGCATCGTGTTCATGATGGGCATGGGCGTGTTCTTTCTTCGCCTGTTCTTGGGCAAGATGAAGCACGATCCCACGGCCCCGCAGAAGTAAGCCGCCCCCGCGCCTGCGGCACCGCAGCTTGAAGACCAAACAGGCGCTTTGCGCCATACCGGCGGGCGCAAGCCGCTATCAAATACCAAGCAGATTGCTCAGCCACCGGCCGGCCCTTCCCGCCGGTGCAGCGCCGCCAGAAAAACCTGCGCGGCCTCGCTCAGCGGCCTGTCCTTGCGGGTGATCGAGCCGAACGACTCCATCTTGTGCTGGATGGGGCACGGCAATACCTTGAGCAGGCCATGGCGCGCATAGGTGTCGGCAATCGACAGCGGCACCACGCCGATCATGTCGGTTTCGGCGATCAGGTTGGTGGTCGTCAGGATGGACGCGGTTTCGATCAGGCCCCGGGGCA
>JAQGMN010000075.1 GCA_028292345.1 Polaromonas sp.
CATAGAGCGAGTTGCCCGATGCGCCGCCGACCGAATCCAGCGCTTCGACCAGCGGCACGCCGGCCGCGAACATGGTGGACAGGGTGCGGGTCCAGCGGGCAATGACGGATTTCTCGATCAAGGTGCCAAAGACCGGCAATTTCAGCAGCAGCCGGTCCATGACCTTCTGCATTTTTTCGCTGCGCTTCCAGGCCTGGAGGAAAAAATAGATGCCGCCGCCGACACCTCCAAAAATCAGCCACCAATACGAGACAAAAAATTCGCTGATCGCCATCACGATCAGCGTGGGCGCGGGCAGATCGGCGCCAAAGGACGAGAACACCTCCTTGAACGCTGGAATCACGAAAATCATGATCACGGCCACCACCACGAAAGCCACCACCACCACGGAAGCCGGATACATCAGCGCCGACTTGATCTTGGACTTGATGGCCTCGGTTTTCTCCATGTAGACCGCCAGGCGGTCGAGCAGCGACTCCAGAATGCCGGCCGCCTCGCCGGCCTCCACGAGATTGCAATACAGTGCGTTGAAGTGCATCGGGTACTTGCGAAAAGCAGCGCTCAGCGACGTTCCCGTTTCCACATCGGTGCGCACATCGTTCAGCAGCTTGGTCACGCTGGCGTTGGGATTGCCGCGGCCCACAATGTCGAAGGACTGCAGCAGCGGCACGCCGGCCTTCATCATGGTGGCGAGCTGGCGGGTGAAGATGGCGATGTCGCGCGGCTTGATGGCCTTGCCCGAACGCATGCGGCGCTTTTTGATCTTGGTCGCCATCACACCTTGCCTGCGCAGGGATACCTTGACCTGGTTTTCTCCGGATGCACGCACCTCGCCGCGAACCTGTTTGCCGCCCCGGTCCTTGCCTTCCCACTCGAAGACAAATTCCTTGATACCTTTGGACAATGCGGTTGCCATAAAGCCTTATCGTTGTGTGGACGGCTTTCGAGCCGCCCCGTTGCTGCGGTCGCATGCCCTTGTCCCGACCCTGCCACGCGCCGGGCTAGACATTGGTGCAGCCCAATACCTCTTCCATGGAGGTCATTCCCAGTTTAACTTTGTACAAACCCGACTGGCGCAGGCTGCGCACGCCTTCGGCTTCGGCCTGGGCGGCGATTTCCATGGCGCTGCCATCACGCAGGACGATGCGCTGGATTTCTTCGGAGATGGGCATGACCTGGTAAATGCCCAGCCGGCCCTTGTAGCCGTTGTTGCATTTGGCGCAACCCACCGGATGGAAGGGCTTCCATGAACCATCGAGTTCATCGTCCTTGAAGCCAGCCTCCACCATGGCACCGCGCGGAATGTCGATGGCCGTCTTGCAGTGCGGGCACAAGCGCCGCGCCAGCCGCTGCGCGGTGATCAGGATCACGCTCGATGCAATATTGAAAGGCGCAATGCCCATGTTGCGCATCCGCGTCAGGGTGGTCGGCGCGTCGTTGGTGTGCAGCGTGGACAGCACCAAGTGGCCGGTCTGCGCGGCCTTGATGGCGATGTCGGCGGTTTCGACATCGCGGATTTCACCCACCATGATGATGTCGGGGTCCTGCCGCAGGAAGGCCTTCAGGGCCACCGGAAAGGTCATTCCGGCCTTCTCGTTCATGCTGACCTGGTTCACCCCGGGCAAGGTGATTTCGGCCGGATCTTCCGCCGTGGCAATGTTCACGCCGGCGGTGTTCAGAATGTTCAGGCAGGTGTAGAGCGAAACGGTTTTCCCGGAGCCTGTCGGCCCGGTCACCAGCACCATGCCGTAGGGCCGCTTGATCGCTTCGAGCAGTCGCTCTTTTTCGACCGGTTCGTAGCCCAGCGCGTCGATGCCCAGCTTGGCGCTGCTCGGGTCCAGGATACGGATGACGATTTTTTCGCCGAACATGGTCGGCAGGGTGCTGACCCGGAAGTCGATCACCCGGTCGGGGCCGATCTTGAGCTTCATCTTGCCGTCCTGCGGCACCCTTTTCTCGGAAATGTCCAGCTTGGAAATCACCTTGATCCGAGCAGCCAGCTTGTCCTTGATGGCCACCGGCGGGGAAGAAATTTCACGCAGTTCGCCATCCACGCGAAACCGGACCCGGTAGGAATGCTCGAAAGGCTCGAAGTGCAGGTCGGAGGCACGCATGTTGAAGGCGTCGACCAGCATTTTGTGCAGGAACTTGACAATCGGCGCGTCTTCCACCTCCGACACGCTCGCTTCATTTTCCTGTGCAGCCGGCGCCGAGATGTCCTCGTCGAACTCGAATTCCTCGCCCACGATGTTTTCAACCGCCTCGGACGCCGTCGCGCCAGAAGCATCGACCAGCCGGGACAGCTTGTCGTATTCGGCAATGATCCAGTCCACGCCGAGCTGGGTGGAGAACTTGATTTTTTCCGCCGCGCCCTGGTCGGACGGGTCAGCGGTTGCAATGATGAGCCGGTTGTTGCGCTTGCCCAGCACCACGACGCGGCAGGCCAGGCAGATTTTTGTGTCGAGCAGGCCCTTGGGCAAGCGCTGCATGTCGACGGCGTCCATGTCCACCAGGGGTGCGGCAAAGGACGTCGACATGATGTGCGCCAGATCGAACGCCGAGACCGCCCCGGACCCGGTCAACTCGGCAATGAAACTGTTCCGGCTGGCCTGCGCCTTCAGGAAAATGTCCTCGGCCGCTTTCTGGCCCAGCTTGCCGGCCGACACCAAAGCTCTGCCGAGTCCGGGCAAAGCCGTGAGAGCTGGATTTTTTAGCGCGGTTTCGGTAACAGCCATGAGTTTCACTGCGGAATCAAAGAAAGAATCATCGCTTAATGATTACAAGGTGTAAACCTGAGGGACCGCCAACTGTAGCGTCCTGTTGCAATGACTCACAAAATAGTCAATAACGCAACAAAAAAAGAGGCCTCTGGGAGTGGCTGAACCGTTTGGAAGCTGGTTTTTTTGTAAATGCGTTCCAAAAGGGTCGCCAAATGCGCTGCAAACAGCCGCATCACTGCGACAGCGGTGGCATCTCCAGCGTCAGTTTTGCCGCAGGTCCCGTGCTGGAAGTCAGTATCGCCTGCCGGCCGCTAACCGATTCGAGCACCATGTCGTTGTCGACCAGGGTACCCACGCGAACGGGTTTGGCGTCCTGGCCATCCACCGAAATCAGCGCTGCACCGGCGCGAAGTCGTCCGGCCACCACCCCGACCAGGTTGTAGCGGCTGGCCGTTGGCGCTGCGGTTGACGCCGTGGCCACCGGGGCCATTCCGCCGCCCAGCGCCTTGGCAATGGCCTGTGAACCGGCGGCTGGCATCTGCTCGACCAGCGCGGAGGAAGGCACGGAGGGCGTGGACAAGCCCCAGATTTTCAGTCCCCAATACACCATGCTGGCAGCGGCCAGCGCGGAGATGGCGAATGTCACAATTCTGGTTGACCATAGGCGATAGGCATCTGTCTGCATGGCAGGATTATCATTGAAGCGACCTTATGACTACACACAACCCTTCCTTCCCGGCGCTTCGGCGGCGCTTCTCCGCAGGTTTCACCCTGATCGAACTGATGGTGGTGCTGGTGATCATCGGCGTGCTGGCCGCGCTGGTCGTGCCCAATGTGCTGGACCGCGCTGACGATGCGCGCGCCACGGCCGCCAAAACCGACGTCAACAACCTGATGCAGGCGCTCAAGCTTTACCGGCTGGACAACCAGCGCTACCCCGCTGCCGAGCAGGGATTGCAGGCGCTGGTGGCCAAGCCGACCACCGGGCCGATTCCCTCCAACTGGAAATCCTACGTGGACAAGTTGCCCAACGACCCCTGGGGCCGTCCCTACCAGTACCTCAACCCGGGCATCAAGGGCGAAATCGACGTGATGTCCTTCGGTGCCGACGGACAACCCGGGGGCGAGGGCAAGAATGCGGATATTGGCAGCTGGGAATAACGCCCCCACGCTTGCCACTTCGTGTGCTGCGCTGCCCCCCAGGGGGGCCGTTGCGCCTGCGG
>JAQGMN010000091.1 GCA_028292345.1 Polaromonas sp.
CCTTTCCTGGAGAAAAAGCTGGCCGAGCAGGGCATGTCGCTGCTGTACGCGGTGCCGTGGCCCACGCAGGGCATCTTTTCCAAGAAGCCGCTCAATGCCGGCGCCGACCTGAAGGGCGTCAAGTGGCGCGCCTACAGCCCGTCCACCGCGCGCATCGCCGAACTGGTGGGCGCCCAGCCCGTCACCGTGCAGGCCGCCGAACTGTCGCAGGCCATGGCCACCGGCGTGATCGAGTCCTACATGTCCTCCGGTTCCACCGGCATGGACACCAAGACCTATGAAAGCCTGAAGTATTTCTACGACACCCAGGCCTGGCTCCCGAAAAATGCGGTCATCGTCAACAAGGCCGCTTTCGATGCGCTCGATGCGTCGACGAAGCAGGCGGTGCTCAAGGCAGCCGCAGACGCCGAAGTGCGCGGCCTGGCCGCATCCAAAAAGACCAATGCCGATTCGCTCGACAAGCTCAAGGCCAACGGCATGGCGGTCCTGCCGCCGCCTGCGCAGCTCAAGGCCGACATGAAGAAGGTCGGCGACGTGATGCTCAAGGAATGGCTGGACAAAGCCGGCCCCGAGGGCAAGGCGCTGATCGACGCGTTCAACAAGTCCTGAAGCGCCGTTGATGCGAAAAGCGCTCGATGCCCTGTACAACGGCGCCGCCGCCCTGGCCGCGCTGTTCCTCATCGGCCTGCTGGCGATGGTGGTGCTGTCCATCGTCAGCCGGCAGCTCAATTTCCATGTGCCGGGCACCGACGCCTACGCCGGCTACCTGATGGCGGCCAGTGGTTTCCTGGCGCTGGCCCACACCCTCAAGCGCGGCGAGCACATCCGCGTGACGCTGATCCTGGGGGCGCTGACCGGACGCTGGAAAAAAGGGCTGGAGTTGTGGGCGCTGGGCTTTGCCTGCGCGCTGACCGCCATGTTCGCGTATTACTGCTGCCGCCTGGCCTGGCAGTCGTACAGCTTTCAAGATATCTCCACATCGAGCGATGCCACGCCGCTGTGGATTCCGCAACTTGGCATGGCGGTCGGCGCAGTGATCCTGGCGATTGCCTTTGTCGATGAGCTGGTGCTTGAAATCAGCGGCCAGCGCATGGCCCACAGCAGCGATGAAGCGCTGCGCAACGAATAGACCGATTCATCCCTGACCTCCACACCTCAAGCGGACCTTCATGAACGACCTTGCAATCACCGCCGCCCTGCTGGCGGCCCTGCTGCTGATCCTGGGCAGCGGCGTCTGGGTCGGCCTGAGCCTGACCGGCGTGGCCTGGATGGCGGTGACGCTGTTTTCGTCGCGCCCCGCCGGCGACGCCATGGCCGTCACGGTCTGGGGCTCGTCGTCCAGCTGGACGCTGACCGCCCTGCCCCTTTTCATATGGATGGGGGAAATCCTGTTTCGCACCCGGCTGAGCCAGGACATGTTCAAGGGCCTGGCGCCCTGGGTGCAGGGCCTGCCGGGGCGGCTGCTGCACACCAACGTGATCGGCTGCACGATCTTTGCCGCCGTGTCGGGGTCGAGCGCCGCCACCTGCGCCACCATCGGCAAGATGACGCTGCCCGAACTCACCCGGCGCGGCTATCCCGAGCACATGGTCATCGGCACGCTGGCCGGCGCCAGCACGCTGGGCCTCTTGATCCCGCCGTCGATCATCATGATCGTCTACGGCGTGGCCGCCGAGGTGTCGATCTCCAAGCTGTTCATCGCCGGGGTCTTCCCCGGCCTGATGCTGGCGGCGCTGTTCTCGGGCTACATCATCTTCTGGGCCTTGCGCCATCCGGAACAGGTCCCGCCCGCCGACGCGAAGACCAGCTTCATGCAGAAGATAGCGAGTTCGCGCAGCCTGATTCCGGTGGTGCTTCTGATAGCTGCCGTTCTGGGCTCGATATATTCCGGGCTGGCCACCGCCACCGAGGCGGCCGCCGTCGGCGTGGTCGGCTCGCTGGTGCTTTCCACGCTGCAGGGGTCGATGAACTGGGCCGCCTTTCGCGATGCGCTCATGGGCGCGACCCGGCTGTACTGCATGATCGGCCTCATCCTGGCCGGCGCGGCCTTCCTGACACTGGCCATGGGCTACATCGGATTGCCGCGCCACTTGGCCGAATGGATCGGCACGCTGGGCCTGAGCCGGGCGCAACTCATTGTGGCGCTGTCGGTGTTCTTCATCATCCTGGGCTGCTTCCTGGACGGCATCTCGATGGTCGTGCTGACCATGGGCGTGCTCATGCCCACGGTTCAGGCCGCCGGCATCGACCCGATCTGGTTCGGCATTTTCGTGGTGCTGGTGGTCGAGATGGCGCAGATCACGCCGCCGGTCGGCTTTAACCTGTTCGTGCTGCAGGGCATGACCGGACGCCAGCTCACCTGGATTGCCAAGGTCACGATGCCGATGTTTTTCCTGATGTGCGCGGCCGTGGCGCTGATCTACGTCTTCCCGGGCATCGTCACCTGGCTGCCGCAGAAGATGGCGAACTGAGGCGATGGGAGCGGTGCTGGCCATCTGCATCGGCGCCTCGGTGGGCGCGCTGTCCCGCTGGGGCCTGGGCCTGTGGCTGTCGCCCGGCGGCCTGATTCCCTGGGGCACGCTGGCGGCCAACCTGCTGGGCGGCTACCTGGTCGGCGTGGCGATTGCGGTGTTCCAGGCCATGCCGCAGATCGACCCGGTCTGGCGGCTGCTGCTGGTCACCGGTTTTCTGGGCGGCCTGACGACGTTTTCGACCTTTTCGGCCGAGGTCGTCGCCTATTTGCTCGAAGCGCGCTACGGCCTGGCCGCAGGCGTCGCCCTGGTGCATGTGGCGGGCTCGCTGCTGATGACCGTGGCGGGCATCAAGTCTGCTGCGTTTTTCATAGCTGGTAACACAGGCTAGGCAAGCGCAAACGCCCTGTCTGGCTCAAACCGCAGGTGCTTTTCCATGGCCCCGGCGCCGGCCGTTGCGCAGCACGGGAAAATCAGCTGTTGCCCAGCCCGATCGGCGCCGGCGCCCGCATCACGATGCGCGTGAACAGGCGGTCATAGGCCGGGTCGGGCGGGTATTTGCCGGTCAGCGGGTCGCAGTTCTTTTCGAACGCCGCGTCCAGCTCCTTCCAGTCGGCATCGCTCAGCACGCGCTCGGCTTCAGGCAGGATCACGGTTTCTTCAAGCCGCATGTGCTCCAGGTAAAACTTGACATAGCTGGTGCACTGGACCTTGAACGCGGACTTGCGCGGCTCGCCCAGCAGTTCCCAGGCCAGCAGCAGGTGCTGGAGTTCGCGGACGGCCTTTTCGCCGTTCATGTGGTCGCTCTCCAGCCGCTGCACCGCATCCATGACCGACGGCGACGCCCGGACCACGCGCGGAAACAGCAGGTCGGACTCCTTGGGATGGTGCAGCCGCTCGGGAAACTCGTCGATGTAGAACAGCATGGCGCGCAGCACGTCGAAAAACTGTTCCGGGTTGTCTCCGGGTCCGCGCTCGACCATCATGGTCATGGACTTGAGCATGGCGGCCAGCGACGAATGCTCGTCGCGGATGATTTGCAGGCTGGTGTGTTTGATGGCAGTCTCCTCATTGGTGGTGGCGAGCGCACAGCATGCCGTGCGCACAGCCCCCAGGCCATGACGCAGGTCAAGTTTTCCTCAGCTTCAACGCCTGCAGAAACACAGAATTACCTGCTGCGCCGCCAGCGCCGGCCATCCTGCGCACGCGTTCAGTGCTTGTGGGCGCCGTGGTCTGCCATGTGCCCGGCCATGCCGGCAGGGGCCGCCGTGCCGACCGGCAGGCTGACCTCCTGGCGGGTTTCAACCCCCTGCGCATTTTGCAGGCGCAGCGTCAGCGGCACCGTGCCGCCCTTGGGCAGCGGCTGCTTCAAATCCATCAGCATGAGGTGGTAGCCGCCGGGCTTGAGTTGCACGGTCTGGCCGGCCGGAAGGTCCAGCATGGGCAACGCGCGCATCCTCATGATGTCGCCTTCCATCTTCATTTCATGCACCTCGGCCACGCCGGCCACGGGCGATGACACGCCGAGCAGTCTGGCGCCGTCCTTGGCGGTGAGGTTCATGAAGGCGCCCGTGCCCTTCTGGCCCGGCACGGTGGCGCGGACCCAGGCATTGCTGACCTCGACGGTCTGGGCATGAAGGGCGCCGCAGGCCAGCAGCAAGGTGGCGGTCAATAATTTCAGTTTCATGGAAATCTCCGGTGATGGGGTGTGCAAAAAAGGTTCAAGCCGGCGTGGTGCTCAGTGCTGATGGGCGCCTGGCGCGTGCGCCATGGCAGGCATGGGGGCGGCGGCCGCCGCGTCAGGGCCGCTGACTTCGAGCAGCACCGCAGGCGATTTCAGGCCCTTGGCCGAACTGCCCGACGCCGGAGTCTCGCTCCAGTCGTTGCTGCCGCTTTCGCAGGTCTGCAGCACCTTGAACCACAGCGGCCCGGCGGTCTCGGGAAGCTTTCCGCGCAGCGTGAACTCGTCGAAATGCGCATTCTGCAGGGCCGCGTCCTTGCCGGCGGCCGCCCAGCTGACCACGCTCACGTCGTGGGTGACGGGCTTGCCGTGGCTGTCGCGGGGCGTGGCCAGTTTCTCCTGCTGGACGGCCAGGGTCCAGCCTGCCTTTGGATAGGGTTGGGCGCCCTGGAAACCGGCGGGGAGTTGAACCCTGATGCCCGTGGTTGCCGAACCCTGGCAGCCGTGGCCGACCTGAAAGACGGCCTTGTAGCTGCTGCCGGCGGGGGCGGTTTTGGTTTCCAGCGAAACGTGGGAGAAGGCAGGCAGGGCCAGTACGCCAAGTGCGCAGGCCGCCATGCATTGGAGAGCGATCGAGGTTTTCATGGAACACAATTCTTGAACGGAACGATAAAAGGCATGCTGGCACATCGGCCGGCACGCAAGCCCAGGCCTCGGCGGAGGCGGTTCAGTTCAAAAGTGAAGGCGGTCCACGGCTGAAAGGCAGCCCGGGAACGGTGACGGCCACATCAGACGGAAAATCGACCAGGGCGACCTGTTGGCCCGCAAAGCTCGGAATGACGGCGACGGCCGTGGGCGGCAAGGCCCAGCCCAGCGCGCCGCACAGGTCGCAGTGCGCACCGGCCTGCGGCGCATCGCCGGTGTCCGAAGCGTCGTCGGAAAGCGAATTGAGACCATGGCAGACCCCGCCCAGCTGTCCGGTGCGCACCTCTTCGGCCAGCATGCTGGCCGGCGCCACCAGTGCCGACAGCACGGCCAGAAATCCCAGGAAAGCGGCCACGCGCGCCCAGACGGACAAGGGCGGACGGGTGGATGGAGCGTGAGTCACGGCGCGATTGTAAAGAGTTCAAATGCGGGCCTGGCGCGGCAAGGCCAGCAAACGCGGAGCGGCTTACGGCGCGGCGCTGGGGAAAAACAGCGGCTGGCCGTTGATCTTGTAAGCGGCGATCACACCCTGCCCGGCCGGCGAGATGACCCAGTCAACGAACTTTTGCGCTTCCAGCACTTTCGTTTGCGGGTGCCTGGCGGGGTTGACGACCATCACGCCGTAAGGGTTGAACAGCCGCCTGTCGCCCTCGACCAGCACCGCCAGGCCGGCCTGGTTCCTGAACGACAGCCAGGTGCCCCGGTCGGCCAGCGCATAGGCGCCCAGGCTGGCGGCCATGTTCAGCGCAGGCCCCATGCCGCAGCCGCAGGCCATGTAGCCGGAAAAGGCCGGGCTGTCGACGCCTGCGCTTTTCCAGTAGCGCAACTCGGCCGCATGGGTGCCGCTCTTGTCGCCGCGCGAGATGAAGCCGGCATTGGCGGCGCTGACTTTTTTCAGTGCGTCAACGATGTCTTTGCCCTTGACCTGGGCCGGGTCGGCGGCCGGGCCGATCAGCACGAAGTCGTTGTACATGACCGGATGGCGCTTCAGGGCAAAGCCTTCGGCCACCAGCTTTTCCTCGGCCGCCTGGTCGTGGACGAACAGCACGTCGGCATCGCCCCGGCGACCCATGTCGATGGCCTGGCCGGTGCCGACCGCCACGACCTTCATGTCGATGCCCGTGGCCTTCCTGAATTCCGGCAGCAAATGGCCGAACAGCCCGGACTGCTCGGTCGAGGTGGTGGACGCCATCACGATGCTGGGCGCCTGTGCTATCGAAAGCGTAGCTGTCAGCGCAAGTGGAACAAGCGCAAGCGCCCTGAAAGGCTTGAGAAATCTGCTAAAACCGGTCATCCGAGTTCCCCTTTTAAAAAATTTTCCGCCGCCACCGGCAGCGGCCCGTTGAAAAACGCGGCCGTCGGCAGGTCGGCGACCAGCCGGCCCTGCTCCAGGTACACCACGCGGCTGGCCAGGCGCTTGACCTGGCCCAGGTTGTGGCTGCTGAAGATCAGCGTCATGCCGTCGTCGGCGAATTCGGCCATCAGCCGCTCGACCTCGCGCTTGGCCGCCGGGTCCAGGCTGGACGTCGGCTCGTCGAGCAGCAGCACCTGCGCCTTCAGCGCCCAGGCCCGCGCCAGCGCCACCCGCTGCTGCTGTCCGCCGGACAGCGCCCTGGCATGCCGCCCGGCCAGGCCGGCCAGCCCGACCCGTTCGAGCGCCTGCAGCGCCTGCGCCTTCGCCAGTTTCCACGGCACGCTGCTGAGCCACAGGCCCAGCGCCACGTTGTGCAGCACGCTCACGCGCAGCATGTAGGGCCGCTGGAACAGCATCGCCTGGCGCGCGCGCGCATTTGCCTGAAAGCTTCCCGTGGCCGGCTTGACCAGCCCGTGCAGGGTGCGCAGCAGGGTGCTTTTGCCGCTGCCGTTGGAGCCAACCAGCGCCAGCCTTTCCCCGGCATGGATGCGCAACGAGCAGCCGCGCAGCGCATCGACGCGGCCAAACTGCACGCCAACGGCCTGCAGGTCAAAGAGCAGCGTCATGACGGGGCGCCCCGCGCCGCCGGGGCTGCCGCCAGCACAACATCGAGATCGGGCAAGGCGTCATCGACCCGCTCGCGCCAGCGCCGCACCAGCGCGATCAGCAGGTTGAGCAGCAGCACCACGCCGAGCAGCAC
>JAQGMN010000220.1 GCA_028292345.1 Polaromonas sp.
GCAACCGCGAGGGCAAACTGCCGGGCAAGGGCCGCGTGGTCGTTTTCGTGCCGCCCGGACGCCCGCCGATGGGCCACCTGCGCAAAGCGGTCGAGGCCTGCATCAGCACGCTGCACGGCCAGCCGGCCGATCCGTTGGCGCGCAGCCTGTTTGCCGCGTATTTCCGGGAGTTCTACAGCAAGGTTGATTTGGATGGCAAAGGCGTGTGCAAGCTGCTTGCCGTGGAGCCAAAAAGCCTGGGCGTGCAGTTCCGTTCTGCGGCAGAGGCCTTTCGGCTGATCGAGGACGAGGATTCAGTGACGGTCGTGGTGCGCTACGCCGCGCATCGTGAAGAAATTGAAAAGCTGGTCGGAGTGCTTGCCTCCAATGGTCCGGAGCGCTGGCTGATGCGCAAGCTGCAGCGCTACACCGTCAGCATTCACAAGCGCGTGGCCGACAGGATGCTGATGCAAGGCAGCCTGAGCCTGCCCATGCCGGGGCTTTATCTACAGGTGGACACTGGCGGGCTGTATGACGCCCTGCTGGGACTGCAAGTTGAAGACATTCCTTTTAACCCTTCTGGTCTGGTGCTCTGAATGACGCTTTCCAAATCGTTTTGCCTTGAAGTCGCAGGCCCTTTTGCCTGCTTTACCCGGCCGGAGATGAAAGTCGAGCGCGTCTCCTACGACGTGATCACACCCTCGGCGGCGCGCTCTATTTTTGAGGCGATTCTTTGGAAGCCGGCGGTTCGATGGCGGGTAAAGCGCATCGAGGTGCTCAAGCCGATTCGCTGGATCAACCTGCGGCGCAATGAAGTCAGCGCCGTGGTCTCGACCCGCAATGTGCAGCAGGCGATGACGGCGGGCAGTGGAACGCTGGGGCTCTACATCGAAGAAGAGCGCCAGCAGCGGGCGGGCTACTTTTTGCGCGATGTGGCCTACCGAATCCATGCCGATCTGTCGCTGGCGCCCGGTCCATCTGCTGAACCGCTGATGAAATACACCGAGATGTTCACCCGCCGCGCCGGCAAGGGGCAATGCGTGAACCAGCCTTACCTGGGTTGCCGGGAATTTGCAGCGGCTTTCAGCCTGGTGGCGGCCGATGCGCCCGCCGCCACCCGCATCACCGAAACCCGGGACCTGGGCTGGATGCTGCATGACCTGGACTTCACCCGTCCATCAGACCCGCAGCCGCGCTTCTTCAACGCCAGGATGGTGGACGGCGTGATTGAAGTTCCCCCGTTCGAGGAGGCGCGAGGATGATTCTCCAGGCTTTGAATGACTACTACCGCCGCAAATGCGACGACGCCGACCCGGCGCAGCGACTGCCTGTTTTCGGGCTGGAGCAAAAGGAAATTCCCTTTGTGCTGGAGATCACGCGGGACGGCACGCTGGTTCAATTAACGGATACCCGTACCCCCAATGGGAAAAAGAAAGTTGCGCAAACTTTTCGTGTTCCTTTGGGCGTGAAAAGAGCTGCTGGCGTAGTTTCTAATTTGCTCTGGGACACGCCTGAATATGCGCTGGGTGTTGATGGCAGAGGAAACCCGGAACGGGTTGCGCAACAACATGCTCATTTTTTGGGACGCATCAAGGCCCTGCCTCAGGCTGCACAGGAGGATGCAGGCATCCAGGCGATCTTGGCTTTCCTTGCCAACCTTAATTTGGCTCAGTTGCAAGCTCAACCCGCTTGGGCGCAAGCATTGGAATCCAACAGTTTGATGAGTTTTCGCTTGCATGGCGATGTGGATTTGGTATGCCAGCGCCCCGACGTGGTGCAGGCCGTATTGAACATAGCCTCGGATCCAGATGATCCAATCGTGATGTGTCTGGTGACAGGAGCCGATGCGCCAGTTCAGCGCCTGCATGCTTCGATTAAAGGTGTGTGGGGGGCTCAATCAGTAGGTGCAAATATCGTCTCTTTCAACCTGCCGGCTTTTGAGTCTTACGGCAAAACAAAGCGCCAGGGCGAAAACGCCCCGGTCAGCCAGGCCGCCGCATTTGCCTACACCACCGCGCTAAATCATTTGCTGCGCAAGGACTCCAGCCAGCGAATTCAGGTCGGCGATGCTTCCACCGTGTTTTGGTCGGAAAAAGAGTCGGATTTTGAAACAGCCATCCCGGATATTTTTGGCGAACCGCCCAAGGACGACCCGGACCAATGCACCCGCGCCGTTCATGCGTTGTTTGCCGCCATGCAGACCGGCAAGCTGGGTGGAGAAGAAGAGGGCAATCGTTTTCATGTGCTGGGCCTGGCCCCCAACGCCGCCCGTATCAGCATCCGTTTTTATCACTGCCTGCCCTTGCGCGAACTGGGCCAGCGCATCGTGCAGTATTTTGACGACCTTGAAATAGCGCGTGGACCCAAAGACCCGCAATACCCGTCGCTGTTTCGCTTGCTTGCGGCTGTCGCGGTGCAAGGCAAAGCCGACAACATTCCGCCCAATCTGGGCGGCGCCATCGTTGATGCGGTTTTTGCCGGGTCGGACGTGCCTTACCCCAGTCTGTGGCTGAACGCTGCCGTGGGCCGTTGCCGGGCCGAGCAAAACGTCACCTACCTGAGAGCCGCGGCCATCAAAGCCTGCCTCAACCGCCAGATTCGCCGTTCGTCTGTCACATCGCCCAGCCAGTCCCCCGAAAAGGAGTTTTTGCCCATGCTTGATCTCAGCAACCCCAGTCCGGCCTACCGGATGGGAAGATTATTTGCCGCGCTGGAAAAAATCCAGGAAGAAGCCAGTCCCGGCCTCAATGCCACCATCCGCGACCGCTACTACGGTGCGGCGTCCAGCACGCCGGTTGCGGTGTTCACTGCCTTGCTGCGGCTGAAAAATTCGCATCTCAAAAAGTTGCCTGACAAACGCGGCATGTGGTTTGAAAAGCTGATCAGCGAGATTCTGGCCACGGTGGCCGACTTCCCCAAACACTTGCCGCTGCCCGACCAGGGCCGCTTCGCGCTGGGCTACTACCACCAGCGGCAAGACTTCTTCACCAAAAAAGCCGATCCATCCACCCCTGCCGCCGAAGGAACCCCCGCATGAATCTCACAAACCGCTACGACTTCGTTCTTGTTTTTGATGTGAAGGACGGCAACCCCAACGGCGACCCGGACGCCGGCAACATGCCGCGCATGGATGCAGAGTCTGGCCATGGGCTGGTGACCGATGTGGCGCTCAAGCGCAAGATCCGGAATTTTGTGGGCCTGGTCAAGGAGCAGGACCAGCGCGAGCCGGCGCCTGGTGAAAAGCGCTTTGAAATCTATGTGCGTGAAAAAGCAATTTTGAATCATCAGCATCAGCGCGCTTATGCCGCCCTGAAGCTCGATGCGGTGGAAGCGCCTGCGGACGATCAGGCGCAGGCTGAATTCGCCCTGGAAGGCGCCGATGTCAAAAGCGATGCCAAAAAGAACAAACCCGCCGCCAAAGAAAAGCGCAAGGGCAGCGCCGACGATGTGACCAAGGCACGGCAATGGATGTGTCAGAACTTTTTCGATGTGCGTACTTTTGGCGCCGTTATGGCGCTTGGCGTCAACTGCGGCCAGGTGCGCGGCCCGATACAGCTCACCTTCGCCCGCTCGGTCGAGCCCATCGTGGCACTGGAGCACTCCATCACCCGCATGGCGGTGGCCACCGAAGGCGAGGCAGAAAAGCAGCAGGGCGACAACCGCACCATGGGCCGCAAGCACACCGTGCCGTATGGCGTGTATGTCGCCCACGGCTTTGTTTCCTCCTTCCTGGCCAAACAAACCGGGTTCGACGACGCCGACCTGGAACTGGTGTTCCAATCACTGGCGCAAATGTTCGAGCACGACCGTTCCGCTGCGCGCGGCGAGATGTCCACACGCGGGCTGTATGTCTTCAAGCACGACTGCGAACTGGGCAATGCCCCCGCGCATGCGCTGTTCGACCGTTTGCAGGTCAAGCCCAAAGAAGCGGGCGCGGTGGCCCGCAGCTTCGATGCATACTCTGTTTCGTTTGACGACCAATCTTTGTCGGTCGGGCAGTCCGTGCAGGCTGCGCCCGGCGTAACCCTGACCAGGAGATGCTGAAATGCTTGAAATCGTATTTGTCGTCGAACAGGCGCCCGAAGGTGGGTTTACCGCCCGTGCCCTGGGCGAGTCCATCTTCACCGAGGCCGATACCGAGGCGGAGTTGCGCGCAGCGGTGCAGGACGCGGTGCATTGCCATTTTGACGAGGGCAATTCGCCCAAGGTCATCCGCCTGCACTTCGTCCGCGACGAATTGCTTGCGGTTTAAAGACCGCCATGCGGCTTCCGCGTGACTTGACGGGCGCGCAGCTGATTCGCGCGCTGGGTCAGCTGGGCTACCAGCCCACACGGCAATCAGGCAGCCATGTGCGGCTGACCTGTGAATCGCCCATGCAGCACCACCTTACCGTTCCATTGCATGACCCTTTGCGCATCGGGACGCTGGCCGCTGTCTTGTCGGCCGTTGCGGATGCGCACGGCATCAGCCGAGACGAGTTGCAGCAGCGGCTGCTGGGCTGATCGGCATCAGGCAACTTCGTGTCCACTGAACTTGACCAAATCCCCCTCTCTGCCTTGCAGCACTGGCACTACTGCCCGCGCCAGTGCGGCCTGATCCACCTTGAACAGGTGTTTGACGAAAACGTTCACACCCTGCGTGGTCAGGCCGAGCATGCCAAGGTGGACCAGCCCGGCGTGGAAAGCGCCAAGGGCTTGCGGGTTGAAAGGGCGCTGCCACTCTGGCATGACGCCCTTAGCCTGACAGGCAAGGCCGATGTGGTCGAGTTCTGGCACGGCAGCCTTCCTTATCCGGTTGAATACAAGCACGGCAGCCGGCACAAGGCGGCTGACATTGCCGAATGCGACGACATCCAGTTGGCGGGCCAGGCCATATGTCTGGAAGCGATGACCGGCAAGGCGGTCAATGAAGGGGCGATTTTTTATGCATCGTCCAAGCGCAGGCGGGTTGTGCCCATCACGCCCCAGCTGCGCGAGCAAGTGGTGCAAACCGCCCAGGAAATTCGGCAGATGTTCGCCTCGACCCGTCTGCCACCGCCGCTGACTGCGGACAAGGCCGCCAAGCGCTGCAAGAACTGCTCGCTGCAGGAGCGGTGCCAGCCCCAAGCTGGCAGCGCCATTCTGGCCGCAACCCGTGCCGCCCTGTTTGACCCCGACGCCTGAACACAACCTTGGTTTTGCCGCCATGCAATTGCTCAATACCCTCTACATCACCACGCCAGACACCTACTTGCGGCTTGATAACGACACCCTGCGGGTCGAGGTGGAGCGCGAAACCCGCCTGCGGGTGCCCCTGCACCATTTAACGGCCGTGGTGTGCTTTGGTCATGTGAGTCTGTCAGCGCCCCTGATGCACCGGCTGGCTGAAAGCGGCCAGGCGCTGGTGCTGCTGGACGACAACGGCCGCTTCAAGGCCCGGCTGGAGGGCGCCGTGTCGGGCAATGTGCTGCTGCGGCGGGCCCAGTTTCAGCAAGCGGCCAATTCTGTGTTCGCGCTCGACATGGCGCGCACTTTTGTTGCCGGCAAGATCAAGAACACCCGGCAAGTTCTGCAACGTGGCGCCCGCGAGGCCAAGACCGAAGAGGAAGTCAAGGCGCTGACCCGGCTGGCGGACAACCTGGCCGCCAGCCTGCGGGCTTTGCCTGAGGCCGGCAGTCTGGACATGGTGCGGGGAGTAGAAGGCGAGGCGGCACGCCAGTATTTCAGCGGCCTGAACCTGCTGGTGCGCCTTGAGCAGCGCCAAAGCTTTTGCCTGGACGGCCGAACCCGTCGCCCGCCGCTTGATCGCTTCAATGCCATGCTGTCGTTTTTGTACGCCATGTGGATGAACGACTGCCGTTCGGCGCTGGAAGCTGCCGGGCTTGATCCGCAAATGGGGTTTTTGCATGCCTTGCGGCCGGGGCGTGCCGCCTTGGCGCTGGATTTGATGGAGGAGTTTCGGCCGTGGGCTGACCGGCTGGCCTTGACGTTGATCAATCGCGGGCAAATGGGCGCCAAGGACTTTGCGTTGCGCGAAGGCGGCGGCGTGTCGTTGTTGCCCGATGCGCGCAAGGCCGTTGTCGTGGCCTATCAGGAAAGAAAGCGAGACGAGATCAGCCATCCCGTGCTGGCCCAGAGCTTGCCGCTGGGGCTGGTGCCGCTGGTGCAGGCGCGCTTGCTGGCTCGGGCACTGCGGGATGATGCTGCACCCTATGTGCCTTTCGTGCCTCGATAGTCAACGAAAAACTTCAGGAGGAACCAAAAAATTATGTTGATCCTCGTGTGCTACGACGTGAACACCGAGACCAAAGAAGGTCGCCGCCGCTTGCGCCGGGTCGCGCGCGTTTGCGAAAGCACCGGTCAGCGAGTGCAAAAATCGGTATTCGAATGCCAACTCGACCTGTCGCGGTTTGAAGAGTTGGAGCGGTCATTGTTGAAAGAAGTCGATCCAAAACAGGATTGCCTGCGCCTTTACCGTATTCCTAAAACCCGTGGGTTTGAAGTTCTGGAATACGGCTTGTTCAAAGCCGTGGACTTCGACGGCCCGTTGATTCTTTAGTTTCTTATCATGCGCCAGCCTTTTCGGCTGGGAGGGTTAGACTTCGTATGCGCGAACCTTGAGTGAATGCATTTTCATGGCCAGGTTCGCGCTCACGCCAAGTCATTGATTTCAATGGTTTTTGTGAATGTCCTTTTATCTATTGCTGAATCCCAATTACCAAAAATGAAAAGTTCGCGCAATTGCTGGCAATTTGCGTTTGGCAACAAGGGTTTGGTGAGGTA
>JAQGMN010000250.1 GCA_028292345.1 Polaromonas sp.
ATGGACATCGACGACTTCGCGCCCAACCTGTCCTTCTTCTTCTCCAACGGCATGGACGCCGAGTACTCGGTCATCGGCCGGGTCGCCCGGCGGATCTGGGCCGTGGCGAGGAAGGAGCGGTACGGCGCGGCCGAGCGGTCGCAGAAGCTCAAGTACCACGTGCAGACCTCGGGGCGCAGCCTGCACGCGCAGGAGATCCAGTTCAACGACATCCGCACCACGCTGCAGGCGCTGATCGCGGTGTACGACAACTGCAACTCGCTTCACACCAACGCCTTCGACGAAGCGATCACCACGCCCACCGAAGACAGCGTGCGCCGCGCCATGGCCATCCAGCTGATCATCAACCGCGAGTGGGGCCTGGCGAAAAACGAAAACCCGAGCCAGGGCGCGTTCATCATCGAGCAGCTGACCGAGCTGGTGGAAGAAGCGGTGCTCACGGAGTTCGAGCGCATCGCCGAGCGCGGCGGCGTGCTGGGTGCCATGGAGACGGGCTACCAGCGCGGCCGCATCCAGGACGAGTCGATGCACTACGAGATGCTCAAGCACACCGGCGAGCTGCCCATCATCGGCGTGAACACCTTTCGCAACCCGCATGGGGAGCAGGCGGCTGACAAGCTGGAGCTGGCGCGCTCGACCGACGAGGAAAAGCAGGGCCAGTTGAAGCGCCTGGAAGACTTCCACACCCGCCATGCCGCCGAATCACCGGTCCAGCTCAAGCGCCTGCAGCAGGCGGTGATCGAGAACAAGAACGTGTTCGAGGTGCTGATGGACGCGGTGCGCGTGTGCTCGCTCGGCCAGATCACGAATGCGCTGTTCGAGGTGGGCGGGCAGTACCGGCGCAATATGTAGGCTTCACCACGGCCGGTCCCGAAGCGGGCCCCAAAAAAAAGAAACCCGGACAACCGATGCGGCTGGCGCCTCGGTCGTCCGGGTTTCTTTCTGGCCGGGCACAAAGGCGGCGGCCGGTCCGTGGCTTAACCCTGGTGCGGGCGCTTGCCGGGGTTCTTTTTGCTGCGGGTGTGCGAACCACGCTCAAGGCTGATCTTCTGGCCGTTGCCAGTGGTGATGGTGTAGCCTTTTGGCGGCACGGGCTTGGGGGCGCAGATGTCGGCCTCGACTCTGATTTTCTTGGACATGGAAGACTCCGGGTTAAAAAGGGCTGAACATCCGATTTTAAGCCACTGCGGATCATCGCCTGTATTTGTGCGGCCTTCTCTTGCAATTCGCCATCGGCCAGTCCGCTGTCAGGTGGAGCGGCTGCGCAGCAAACAGCCGGGCGAAGCCGACCAGCAGCCCTGCTTTCAGAGGCCCGTGGACGGCTTCAGGCAAGCCCTTGCCGTTGGAACCGGCGATGGCAACAGGCCCGCAGTCCGCCCGGCACCTACGGCCTCACTGCTGCAGGGCACGCAGCGGCAGGTTCACCAGCAGGTTCTGCGGCTTGATCCGAAGCACGCCCTCGGCATTCATCATCAGCCCCAGATAGACCGGCTTGCCCGCCACGTCGGCACGCATTTCCTGCGGATCGTCAAAATCGAGGCGAAACAGGCTGACCAGCCGGCCCAGCCGTTCTGCTGCCACGTCCCGGCCTTCATACAGGTCATTGAGCAGCGCCGTCGCTTCCATGTCGAGCCCCAGGTGCCAGCGCCATGCGTCGTCATCGATCTTTTGCAGCGGCCGGATGGTGACGCCGACGCCCAGAAAATGCCGGACCCATTTCCGCAGCACACCGGCCAGCGCCTTCAGGCCGGAGCGGGCCCGGGTCATGGTCAGCACCAGGCCGTGGCTCAGGTCGTTGGTGACTTCATGCGCAAGGTCGAGCAGGAAGGCATGGCGGTCGGCCTGCCGCCAGTAGTCCGGCGCATTGCCTTCGCCGAGCACCTGCAGGCTGATGGTTGGCCGCGGCGCCTTGGCCTCGGCCAGAAAACGCCCGAAATCGCCCAGCCCGCCGGTTTCGCTGAACATGTCGATCACCTCGCGGTCACCGCTGAGCACCTGGCCGTCCTGCGTGCTGATGCGCTGGGGGCGAAACAGCATTTCGCCGGCGCGCACCTCATAGGCGTCGCCCGACTCGTGCAGCAGGTTGTGGACGATGGCCTGCGCCAGCAGGTCGATGAACAACGGAGGAATGCTGATGACACCCGTTCCGTCGCGCGCGAACAGGCCCAGGTAATAGGCTTCCAGCGTGCCGGCGGCCAGCAGGCCATCGCGAAAGCGCAAAAATAGCTGGTAGCTGTCGCGCGCATCGTCGTCCTGCACCTTCTGCACATCGGCAGGCGTGACCGGCCTGGACGGCATTGCGAGCAGGGCCGCATGCAAGGCCCGTTCGTCAGGGCACGACTCTGGCACCGGCGCGAGTTCCGGTCGCGCCAGGAAAAGCCGCAGGTACTCGTCGGTGGGCAGCAGCCAGCCGCGAGGGTTGCGCTGAAGGGGGGTGAAGCCGCTGGAAGGCCAGAAATTTTGCATGGGCGCCATCGTCGCACAGTGCATGGGGCTTGGCATGGGAAAGCCCGATCCCGTGCTCGATAACGGACTTCGCTGTCCTGCTCCACCACAGACAAGGCGGGTCCACGGGTTTGCATCTCAACTGGCCGGGGCGCTAAAAACCTTACCTACTTGCCTGATAAATGCTCTACATGAAAATATAGTCATGTTTTTTGCCATGTGCAGTGCGCTTTGCTGCGTGAAGAAATTCCAACTTTTCATTACGAAAAACTACCTAAGGGTCTAACCCGGTATCTTCAGCAGAGCTGTCTGGCTAGGATGGCGGCTTGTATTTCACGAAGCCGAAGCAGCATGTTTCGGGATGCGTCGTGAAGTCGATTCAACCTGCCGGAGAGCCAATTTGCCAGTGGATTTCATTCTTGAAACGCGCAGCCTGACCAAGGAATTCAAGGGATTCATTGCCGTCAACAACGTGGACCTGAAAGTCCAGCGCGGGCACATTCATGCGCTCATCGGCCCCAACGGCGCTGGCAAGACGACCTTCTTCAATTTGCTGACCAAGTTCCTGACGCCCACGCGCGGCAGCATCACCTTCAACGGCACCGACATCACATTCGAAAAGCCGGCGCAGACGGCCCGGCGCGGCATTGTCCGCTCGTTCCAGATCTCGGCGGTGTTCCCGCACATGACGGTGCTGGAAAACGTGCGCGCCGCGCTGCAGCGCAACCTGGGCACGTCGTTTCATTTCTGGAAGGCCGAAAGCACGCTGTACCCGCTGCACGACCGCGCCCGCGCCCTGCTCGATGAAGTCGACCTGGGCCAGTTTGCCGACGTGCTGACGGTGAACCTGCCCTACGGCCGCAAGCGCGCCCTGGAACTGGCGACCACACTGGCGCTGGAGCCCGAGCTGATGCTGCTCGACGAGCCCACGCAGGGCATGGGCCACGAGGACGTCGACCGGGTCACGCAGCTGATCAAGAAGGTATCGGCCGGCCGCACCATTTTGATGGTGGAGCACAACATGAACGTGGTGTCGTCGATTGCCGACCGCATCACGGTGCTGCAGCGCGGCGCCATCATTGCCGACGGTCCCTACGCCGAGGTGGCGAAAAACCCGCTGGTCATCGAAGCCTACATGGGCACGACCAACACCGAGCTGCAAGGCGCGCACTGACCATGACCAAAGAACTGCTCCGCATCGAAGACCTGCACGCCTGGTACGGCGAGTCGCACATCCTGCATGGCGTGAACCTGACCGTGAACGAGGGCGAGGTCGTCACCCTGCTCGGCCGCAACGGCGCCGGCCGCACCACCACCATGCGCGCCATCGTCGGCATGACCGGCGCGCGCAAGGGCTCGATCAAGATCAACGGCGAGGAAGCGCTCAAGCTCGCGCCACACAAGGTGGCCCGGCTCGGCGTGGGCTACTGCCCCGAGGAACGCGGCATTTTCGCCAGCCTGTCGGCCGAGGAAAACCTGATGCTGCCGCCGACGATTGCACCGGGCGGCATGAGCATCGACGAGATCTACGCCATGTTCCCCAACCTGAAGGAGCGCGCCAGCAGCCCCGGCACGCGCCTGTCGGGTGGCGAGCAGCAGATGCTGGCCGTGGCGCGCATTTTGCGCACCGGCGCGCGGCTCTTGCTGCTCGACGAAATCTCCGAAGGCCTGGCGCCGGTGATCGTGCAAAAGCTCGCCGAGATGATTCTGGCGCTCAAGGCCAAGGGCTACACCATCGTGCTGGTCGAGCAGAACTTCCGCTTTGCCGCGCCACTGGCCGACCGCTTCTATGTGATGGAACACGGCCAGATCGTCAAGCAGTTTGCCCAGTCCGAGCTGAGCCAGAACATGGGCATGCTGCAGGAATACCTGGGCGTGTAGGCCACAAGCCTGAACGCC
>JAQGMN010000292.1 GCA_028292345.1 Polaromonas sp.
GCGCTGGGCGAAAAGGTGCGCGCCCTGTTCGAAAGCCGGGGCCTGCCCAGCGTGGCCGCCGACGGCTTCAAGGCGCCCGGCGTGGTCGTCAGCTACACCACCGACCCCGGCATCCAGTCGGGCCAGAAGTTCCTGGCCCAAGGCCTGCAGACCGCCGCCGGCGTGCCGCTGCAAAGCGGCGAAGGGGCGGACTTCATGACTTTACGCGTCGGGCTGTTCGGGCTGGAGAAGTGGCATCAGGCGGAGCGGACGGTGGGGCAACTGGCGGCGGCGCTGGAGGGGATTGGGCTGGTGGCAGCTTTAGGAGAGACGGTTGCGGGCTAAGGGAAACGGAAATTTCCGATGTACTCATGTCATGCCGGGCTTGACCCGGCATCCATGAATTCGGGGCCATGGATTGCGGGTCAAGCCCGCAATGACAGCCATTTGAAACCGGCACTTTTGCAATTTCCGTCTCCCTTAGATCGTGCTTTCAAGCATTAACCTGAACCGGAAGGTGAACGCGAATCACAAAATTGCGACTTATGCCTCCATAAAAGACACTAACCGCAATTTGGAAAATAGGTCACCCCCGAAAATTGGCTTGAAGAGTGCACGTATTTCTTCTGCGGAAATTGAAATAAATGTGCATATTTTGAAGGTTGACTCAGTCCGCACCACTGCTGCAACGATCTGATTGAAAGATAGCTCCTCGCGCAATGCGTCCAGATACATCGAATACTCACTTTGCTCTGGAATGAAAGGAGTCCCCAGACGTAGGTCGCCTACCTCAAGCGGCCGAACTTGCAGTACAAAGTTTTTACTTGCCATAAAACGCTTCCATTATTTGACTTCTGGTTTCGTTGTGACTGCAGAGCCATCTCGATAAAACTCCAGATAAAGCAACAGCAACGCCCAAGGAATGCCGCCAAGCAAGAACCCCGTCGGAGGAAATACCGCATAGGGCACAGTTACTCCCCAAATGATTAACCGCTGCTTTTTGTTTAGGCCAATATACCAATCACTCAACTTTTTGTACCACCGCTTCATACTAACTATCTCCCAAATGCCTGTTTTGATGTTGACCACTTACAAGTGTATCGCTTGGTCTAACGAGTGAAAGGGACATCCTTTTCTTAAGCGAGCCGTGATTCACCAGAGATACGGTTTAAGGCAAAAAGGTGCCACCATGTATGCAGACCAAGCCCGCCAAAACCCAGCCCCAGCCTCTATCCCAGCCCCAGCCTCTATTCATCTGCTGCAGACCTTACCTCGACGAGAACATCCCCGTCCCCAACGCCCTCATGCGATCGCGATAGACCGCCTTCGTATTGCAACAGGCCGATTACTTGCTCGCCACCTGGCACGCCTCCACGCGTCC
Source organism: Polaromonas sp. (assembly GCA_028292345.1). Classification (GTDB taxonomy): domain Bacteria; phylum Pseudomonadota; class Gammaproteobacteria; order Burkholderiales; family Burkholderiaceae_C; genus Polaromonas. The sequence continues at coordinate 1,361 of JAQGMN010000292.1, forward strand.
GGCCACACTGGACTTTGCGCCCGGCGCGAAGTGGCTGGGGCTGGACGTGCGTTTGCACCAAGCGCTGGACGCCGACCATGCCGAAGTCGAATTCGTCGCCCGCTGCCGCGAAGCGGGCCGCGCCACGCGCCTGCACGAGCGCAGCCGCTTCGTGCGCGAGTCGGGGCGCTGGTTGTATGTCGATGGCGACCAGTTTTAATGCCAAACAGGCTTCTTGCGCAGGTACAGCGTGCGCAGGAAGCTATCAAAAAGTGAGTAAATCGCGCAATCATGAAATCTGATTGCGCAATGTGCTTTTACCGAAGCCGCCCAATGTTGTCGTTGATCCGTCCCTGAATCACCCGCAGCGTGTCCGGCGTGATCTGACCCGCAAACAGACTGCTGGCCACAGCCGCAAACGTGCTGGCCACGTCGCAAATCTGGGCAATGACGCTGGCGGCTTCACGGGCTGAAAGCTCGGCTTCGTGCGTTCCCAGCCGGAGCACGGCCTTGCGGTCAATCTCCAAAGCCTGGCCCATCACGTCCATCTGGTGGTAGCCGCCTGGCCCTTCGCAGAAGGTCACGTCGTAAGCGGGCGCCAGTGTCCATTGGCCGGTTTTCGACATCAGGTAGGCGAAATTCTTGGGGTGGTCGTCCCGGTTGTTGAACGCGACATTGAACACGGCGCGTGCAAATGCCACCGCTTTTTCCCGCATGTCGTTGGTGCATAGCTGGGTGGCACGCAAAAAATTGGCGTAGTCCAGGCTTCCCGGCGTCTGGAAGTCCGCGCCGGTAAAGGCGGCGAGGCTTTGCATGGGCACGCGCAGCCCGCCCTGCCGGTCAAACCGCTGGGTGGCAAAGGCGGCCTGCCCATTGGGAAGATCAAAGTACGCCGTCTCCGGGGTCTGGATGCCGCACTGGCGCAGGCATTGCGCGTAAACGGCTTCGATGGCGCACACCTCGGGGTGCTCCTGCCGGGCCGGAAACTTCACCAGCCATGCCTGCAGGCCGGGCGCGGCGGCCGTGCTGAAGGCGCCGCTTCCGGGGTCACGGTAGAGCAATGCCTTGGGCCGGGCGCCTTGTGGCGAGCCGCCCAGTTGCAGCAGTTTCTGCAAGAACGCACCGCCTTCGCCATTGAGTACGTCCTGAACCTCTGCAGCCAGTTGGGCGAGCGCAATGTCTTCTTGCGGCGCAAGCATCTCCGTCGCGACCGGCTCAAACGACAGGGCGCCCATCGCATGATTGCCGATGTAGCTCAGCCGCTCCAGCGGACCGATACGCGCCGGGTTGAGGCCACGGCGCTTGAACAGGCGCTCCATCAGCAGCATGCCCCAGCCGTCGGGCAGCGCGTCATAGACTGGCCCCGGCAGTCCCATTTGATGGGCGGGGAAGTCCTTGCGCAGTTTTGGCCCGTTCAAGGGAAGCGTATAGGCCGACAGTTCCAGGCCCCTGCGCCTGGCCTCGTCGCTGTATTCAAACGCAATCAAGGGGCGGCCCGTGATGGCGTTCGAGGACATCAGCGTTCCCCAGCGCCAATGCTCGCCCCAGCCTTCGTAGTTGACGTGGACCTGGCTAGGCATGGCCGGCTTTCTTCTTGACGCGCTGGCGGCTGACGCTGCTGTCGTAGCGAAGCATGTCGTCCAGGCTGTCCAGTTGTGGCTTGAACAGCGCTTCCAGCTCCTTGATGCGCCCGAGCACGGTTGCCACGCGGATCACGGTCTCGAATCCCACGTTGCGGCCCGCTTCCAGATTGGACACGGTGTTGACGCCAATGCCGGCGCGTGCGGCCACATCGGCCTGTGTCATCTGCCGGGACAGCCGTTCCTTGCGCAGGCGGTCGCAGAGCAGTTTGACAATTTCACCGGGTTTGCTGAAACTTAAATCCATCATGGAGTGTGTTATATCAAAATATATGGCTTAACACACAATATCTCAGAGTTAGCCTTGAAGGCTGCTTCAAACTTCTACGGCTGCCCAGGTCCGAACATTTCTGGCAACTGCAGGGTCCGGCCTCAACTCTGTAAAAATCAGCGCCATGAACAATTTACCGATGCGCCAAAACGGCCCGACTCTGGCCGGTGGCGGTGAGCCTCTGAACGCATGACAAGCCCCTGCCCCTGCGGCAGCACCATGGCGAATTCGGCGAAGCCCTTCAAACTTCAGCCCCTGCTTTTTTCCACCTGCTGCGGCTCCTACCTGAACGACAACATCCCCGCCCCCGACGCCCAAGCCCTGATGCGCTCGCGCTACAGCGCCTTCGTGCTGGAGCGGGCCGATTATTTGCTCGCCACCTGGCATGCCTCCACGCGCCCGTCCGCGCTGGACTTTGCGCCTGGCGCGAAGTGGCTGGGGCTGGAGGTGCGTTCGCACACGGTGCTGGACGCCGGCCATGCCGAAGTCGAGTTCGTCGCCCGCTGCCGCGACGCGGGCCGCGCCACGCGCCTGCACGAGCGCAGCCGCTTCGTGCGCGAGTCGGGGCGCTGGTTTTACGTCGATGGCGACCTGTTTTAACACCAAATCACCCGTTTGCGCATGCCCTGCATGCGCAAGCAGCTATTAAAAAGAGAGTAAAAATGAACTTCGAAGCGATCCTGTTCGACTGTGACGGCGTGCTGGTGGACAGCGAGCCGATCACCAACGGCGTGCTGCGGGACATGCTGGAAGAAGGCGGCTGGTCGCTGTCGCCCGCCGAATGCATGCGGGTGTTTGTCGGCAAGGCGGTGCGCGACGAGCGCGGGCTGATCGAAGCCAACACCGGCCGGCCGCTGCTAGAGTCCTGGATGGCCGAGTTCTACGACCGGCGCAACCGCGAGCTGCAGGCGCGGCTGACGGCCATCGCCGGCGCGCACGAGGCGGTGGCTGCGGCGCATGCGCATGCCGGCCAGCGCATTGCCTGCGCCTCGGGCGCGGACCGCTTCAAGGTCGAGATGCAGCTGGCGCAGGTCGGGCTGATGGCGTGGTTCGACGGCCGCATCTTCAGCGGCCAGGAAATGCCGCGCTCCAAGCCGGCGCCCGATGTGTACCTGGCGGCGGCAAGCCACCTGGGCGCGGCGGGCAGCCGCTGCCTGGTGATCGAGGACACGACCACCGGCGTGACGGCTGGCGTGGC
>JAQGMN010000347.1 GCA_028292345.1 Polaromonas sp.
CGAACCCGGGTAGCTGCTGCCCGTGGCAGGACGCACACCGGTGGTCGGGATTTCATTCTCGCGCTTGCCAAAAAACGGTGTAGCCATGTCATGTCCTTCAAAACTATTCATCGTACGTTGCGAAATAGCCAAAAATTTCCGGCCGAATGCAAGAGAAGTAACGAATTAAGTTTCAAAACGGGTTTTCGCAGCCCCCGTGACTGCCTGCTGACGGGCCGCTTCGAGCCCGGACCGTACAGGGCCGCAAGCCGGCCCGAAACAGGCACTCGGCCACCGCGCGGGCTGACCTGCATGCACTTACCAGGTCGGCGCGGGAAGGGTCAGCGCGCCGTTGGCGCCCAGGGAAACGGTGGAAATCGTCTGCCCTCCATAGGCTTCCTGCGCAGTGCCGTAACTGATCCCGGTCAGCGGCGCCTTGACAGCCTTGACCGTCTTGAGGGCAATGCTGTTGGTCGCGCCCAGCAGGATGCGGCCACTGACGCCCGACGCGTTGTAGGCCATGCGGGACGCCATCAGGACGCCGGTGTCATGCTGGCCCGGGCTGCGTATGGGCAGCTTGTACATGCTGTTGTATTTCGCCAGGGTCGTCTTGACCAGGTCGCCAAGCAGGGAGTTGGTGTTGTCATAGGCGCGCAGATTGGCCTGGTGGAACATCACCGAGTTCAAGTCGAATTTCAGCAGGTAACGAAGCCACATCTCGGACTCCTTGTCGAGCACTTCGCTGTAGGTCAGGGGCCGGTCCCAAGTGGGCCAAATGCCGCCCGGCGCATAAAAATAGTTGTACTCGGAAATCCATTCTGCCGGTGTCGACACGTTGTAGTACAGGTTGGTCGGATAGCGCGGAATGATCAGGATGCTGGGCTGGTAGGAGCTGTAGAAGCCGGTGTTGGGGCTGGGGTTCTTCCAGCCGGGCTGCGAGGTGTCGGACAGGATGTAGCGGATGCCGAAATCCTTTGCCGCGCGCAGGAACTCCGGATTGTTCAGCCCCGAAATCTCGGGCTGGATCATGCTGTCCTTGAAATACTTGTTGAAGCCCAGCGTTTGGGCCACGTTGTGGTTCTTGCTGAGCTGCGCCCGTGCATCCGTGTAGTTGATGCTGGTCAGCAGTTCGTGCTCATACGTGTGGTTGACCCATTTGAACTGGTTGGGTCTGTTCCGGATGGCCGGTGTCAGGGTGTCGTTGGGGTAGATGCCCGACACGCCGACGCCGTTGTAGGGCATTTCCAGCTGGATCTGCGCTGCGTTGGCATGGGAGGCGCGCAGGTTGTTCTGCCAGGTGATGAGCTTGTTGTAGTCATTGCCGGTGGTGCGGTATTCGATCCCCGTCTGGTCGGACAGTCGGACCGGGTCCCAGATGTCGTCGCCAATCATGATGTCGTCGGGTTGCGGGTTCATGTACACCTTGCGCTCGCCCAGGAAAAAGCCCTTGCTGACCCAGTTGATGACGCCGTAGCCCAGCAGGAGCGTGTGCGTCAACTCCGGGTTCCCATCGGTCGTGATGGCCAGGTTCTGCCGGCCATTGGGGTAGGTGTAGATGGAGGCCAGGGAATAGCCGTCGGCCGTGTTCAGCAGGGACACCGGGTTGGTGCTCGAAACCGGCTTGACCAGGTAGGTCCAGGCGTTGTTGATGGAAACCGGCGTGGCGGGGTTCAAATAGCCGAACACTTGCTGGCCTGTGGCGGTCAGGGTGCCCTTGACCGGCGTGTAGTTGGTGTCCACCGCATTGATCGGTGTGAGGCCATAGTTGTCGGGCGCGCCGGCCGGGTAGGTGTACAGGGTGGCCTGCCGCACCCGGAAATCGGCCTCGTACTGCCAGAGCGTCTGCCATTGGGCCTGGGTCAGCGCGCTTTGCCAGTTGTTTGGCGACGCCTCATAGGCCAGGTTTCCGGTGGTCAGAAAGATGCCCTGGTAACGCCCTGCCCCGAGCCCGTCCGAGAGCGTCTGGGCCGTCAGCGCTTTCTGGCTGGCGATCAGGGTGTCGTAGGGAATGCCGATCTGGTCCAGGATCGACTTGATGCCGGCAAACACCGGCTCTTTTCCGTCCGCAGAGATGACCAGCATCTTCATGTCGATCGACCGGGGCGTTTCGGCGGAAGCCGGCGCCAGCGACAGGGCGCTGATGAGGATCGCCGCCAACACCAGCTGCAGCAAATGCGCCATCCAGCGGGCCAGCGGGCGCTGCGCCAGCGCCTCCAGCCCCGCCATGGGTTGTCCTGGCATCGGCGGGCTTTCGCCATAGTCAGCCGGCAGGGCGCGGCATTGGTGGAAATGTTGTGATTTCATGACATGCTCCAAAAAAGATTAGGGGACTTACACAGGCCTGGATGAATGTTGGGGGGTCTCAGCGGAGCGCCTTGACCACCTGTTGCGGTTTTGTGGTGAACTCATCGGGCTTGACCTTGCCGAGCTTGATCGGGCGCTGCTTTTTCGGGACCTTGACCTTGTCGGTGGTGACAATGACGGGGCCTTCCTTGTCGGCGGCCTCTGGAAGCACCACCTCCTCCTTGGCCTTGCCGTTGTCGGCCGCATCGGGCTGGTCCGGCACCTGGGTGCTCGCCCCGTCTGGCAGGACCAGCCCGTTGGCTGCGGCCTGCGCAGGCATCTGGCCGGCCACCAATGCCAGCGCAAGGCCGAACTTCAGGGGCAGTCCCCGGCATGAATGGGTTCGAAAAACTGATGTCATACAAACTCCTTTAAGGATGAATTAACAAGGCGATGCGCATGGCGACGCCATCGCGCACCATGGAATCGATGGATATTTCAGACAAGTCCTCCTTCAAAAAGTGACGGGGTTCAACATGAAGGTCTCGTATTCGAGCTGGTTGAGCTTTTGCAGCACGATGACGAAGCCGACGGCGGCCGTCAGCGCCACCGAAGCGAAAAAGCCATAGCCATGCAGTGCCGGGCCGAGGCCCAGGCTGATCCACGAAAAGACGGCGTTGGACAAAAAGAAAAGAAAGCACAAGGACAGGGCCGCCCACCGCTGGTCAAGGTAGAACAGCACCGTCAGCATGGCCAGCAGCAGCAACTGGATGACCACCGCCACCAGGTCGATGTTCAGCAGGGACAGGGACACATTGGAAATGCCGAGCCACGCCAGCAGTTCGGGGCCCGTCAGCAGGAGCAGGCAGGTGGTTGCGCCTTGCACCTTCAGCATGACCAGCATCCCGGCGCGCACCGCCTGGACCAACTCCAGCCTGGCCTGCGAGACCTGGGCCAGGGTGCCGTCCCGGGTGATGGTGCGGTAGAAGTTTTCACATTTCTCGGAAAAATCGGTTTCCACCCGCACCAGGAACACCGCCATGCCGGGAATGAGCGAGAGGTAGCTGAGAAAGATCGGCAGGTCGTAGGCCGGCGCAGCGCGCAAGGGGCCGACGATGGCGACACCGGCCAGCGGATCGGCCCAGAAAATGAACTTGTCCGCCCAGATGCCGGCGTTGTAGAAAAGGCCGGTGAAGACCAGGCTGGGGTAAAGTTTTCCGGGCCGCAGGAAGTCGAAAGACACCATCAGGTCGCCCGGGTACTGGCGCACCACCAGCGCCAGCAGGGCAAAGAACAGGCAGGCCTGGCCCGCCACGAAGCCCAGCAGCAGTCCCTCCAGGCCGAAGCCGCGCAGGCCCAGGGACGCGGCGACGGTGACGCCGTAGCCCAGCAGAAAAACCAGCACGATCTGCCGGTAGGCATTGATCGCCGAGGCGAACACCACCACGATCCAGATGCAGCACAAGGTGACGAAGCCCGTCAGCATGCACAGCCGGTAGAACAGCGAGCCGTCGAACCACAGCGCCAGCGCCGCACTGCCCACCAGTCCGGCGGCCAGCAGCGTCAGGCTCAGGGCACCGAACAGGTTGGCCATGATCTGCCGGGGGCGCTGCTCGAACAGCCGGTCGGCCACGAAGCGGGTGAAGGTCAGCTGCAGCGGACTGGTCAGGATGAGCGAGAAGGCCATCAGGCAGGTGATGGACACCTGGAACTGGCCCACCACATCGGCCGAGAAATTCTGGCGCGTGCTGAGCAGGGCAATGCCCAGGATGGCGGCGATGGACAGCACCCACGGACCGCTGCCGATCAGCGCGGCGAAGGCATAGGCCTGGCCCCGCCCGCTGAGGGACTGGTTGTTTTGCAGCAGCCGCCGCAGCTCGAACCCCACGCCGGCCATCAGGATGCTCCCGTCTGCTGGTAGATGGCCCGGTAGCTGTCGATCACCCGGGACTGCTGGTAATAGCGCTCGACCCGGTCAATGCCGGCCTGCTGGGCCGCCGCCCAGCGTGCGGGATGCGTCAGCAGCGCATGCGCCGCGCGCGCCACGGCGTCATGGTCCACGATGGGCAACACATCGCCGGCGCGGCCCAGGGCGCCGTCTTCCCCGTCCTTGCCGTCGATCAGTTCGCGGCAGGCGCCGACATCGGTGGCCAGCACCGGCAGCCCGCTGGCAAGGCTTTCCAGGATGACCAGCGGAAAGGCTTCGCTGATGGACGTCAGCACCAGCAGGCCGAGCTGCGGCAGCATGTCCTCGACCCTTTGAAAGCCCTTGAAGCGGACACGCTCCTGCAGCCCCAGGCTTTGCACCAGCGCGCGGCATTCCTCGGCATAACCGGGGTCTTCTTCCTCGGGGCCGATGATCCAGCCTTCGACATCGGGCAGCCGGGCCGACAGCACGCCTATGGCGCGGATGAAGGTCTTGATGTCCTTGATCGGAACCACACGGCCGATCAGGCCGAGCACCCGGGGAATCTGTTCCGGGCGGCGCGCGCGCAAGGGCGCAAACTGCGCCAGATCGACGCCGTTGGGAATGATGCGGATGCGCGCCCGGCTGGCGCCGTCGCGCACCTGGCGGTCCCGGTTTTTCTCGAACAGCGTGATGATCGGGTCGGCCGCAAGGTAGACAAGGCGCCCGATGCCCTCGAACAGCCGCACCCACGCCTGGTTGTGGTGTTCCATGCCCCGGTCGGGCGCCGGGGTGAACCATCCCTGCTGCTCGCGCAGGAACATCGACTGCAGTTCGATCTTGCGCTCCTTGGTGTAGATGCCGTGCTCGCTCAGGATCAGCGGACTGCCGGTGCGCTGCCTGAGCATGGCCCCCAGCAGCCCGGCGTAACCGGTCGAGACGCTGTGGTACAGCCGGGAAGGCGGAACCGTTCGGGCAATGGCCGCCAGCTTGAGAAGCGGCGTATGCATGTTGCGCACCGACCAGAAGTACGACTGGAAGGAGGCATTCGGGCAATGTCGGTTGTAGCTGTCGCTGATCTGCTGCCAGGCGGCCTTGCTGCGAAAGAAATCCCTGGCCGGCTCGCCGGGTTTCTGGTCCTTTTGCAGCACCACCCGGTCCAGCCAGGCGGGATCGGGCTCGCCTTCGGGGCTGCGGAACCACTCGTGCAGCCGGGCGCTTCCGGCAAAAAAGTCGCAATCGCCCGGGCGCTCCCTGAGTTCGTACAGTACCTCGCCATCCATCAGGTAATGACAGTGGATCTCGCGCACATTGGGCGGCAGCGTGTAGCGCATTTCGCCGTGGGTCGCACGCTCGGCGCCGAGATAGACCAGCGAAAAGCTGAACTCGGGCAGGCCTTCGATCAGTTGCTGGACCCATCCGGAAACCCCGCCGCGCACGAACGGATAGGTCCCTTCGAGCAGCAGCGTGATGTCCCTGGCCGGACTGTCAGGTGCACAGGGCGTCATTGGCCGGCCTTTCCCAGTAAATCGATGCCTTGTTCAGTTGCAGCCGCTCGCCTGGCCTGGCCTGCATCAGGTGGCCCCTGACATCGGCATAGCGCTGCCGCAGAAAGGCGATCTCGGCCAGAAAAGGCTGTATGTGGCGGGCATCGATGCCCGACTGCCGGGCGTACTCGAAGGCCTCCCGGGCGCCCTCCAGCTCCAGCTGGACCAGCAGGATGCGCCCCATCAGCCATTGCAGCCCGCCATCGCGCGGGCACAGCCGCAGCGCAGCCTGTACATGCTCCCGGGCGCGGGCGCACAGCAGCAGCCGGGCGCTGCCCTGCGGGTCGCCCAGCTGGGCAAATGCCCAGTAGTTGTGGGCCAGCGCCTTGTGCTGCAAGAAGCCCTGGCCGGAGGGGACGTTCTGAAGCTGCTCGGTACCGACGCGGATGCGTGCCTCGATGGCCTTTTCCTTGCGGTTGAGCAGGGCATAGGCCAGCAGGCGAACGTCGTCCTCCGGGTCTTTCAGCGCCAGCCGGAGCAACGGAACCGAAAACTGGTCTTCCAGCGACAAGGTAGCAATCAGGGCGGCCGTCCGGCTGTCCGGATCAGCGGCATATCGCAGCGGGCCGGCCAGCTCGCTGGCCCTGAGCATGCCGCCCATGGCACCCATGGCGCGCAGCCCGGCCGGCCGTGCAGGCAGGACGGGCGCGGGGGGGTGCGACCAGTCGTCCAGCGGCGGCGCCGGCCGCTGATGGCGCAGCGCAGGCACGACGCAGGCCAGCCAGCCGAGCATTCCCAGGACCGGAATGAAAAAGGCGACGCCCAGCACCGGCAGCCCGGACAAAGCCGCGGGGCGGCGGTAAGTCGGCGGCAGCAGCCTGAGCACCGTCAGCGAGAACAGCAGACAGGCGCCAGCATGGGCGCCGGCCAGCGCAAGCGCCGACTGAAGCGGCGCTTGCGCATCGAGCATGAAGCCGAACAGCAACGCATCGAGCAGCAGCACGGCAGCGCACAGCAGCCAGGCGGGGTTCATACCACGGCCCCTGCAGGCGCAGGCGCAGGCTCAGGCGATGGCTTCGCCGGGACGGCGTCAAATACCTCCATGTCGCAGGCAGCGCAAAGCTCGGCCAGGAGTTCGTCGGCGCTGCGCTGCCCGTCGAGCATCCAGCGGCAGGTCAGAATGCCCTTTGCCATGCAGTCGGCGCTCTGCTCGCTTTCGAGCCGTGCCAGATAGCTGTTGACGCCGGCCTCGTCGGTCAGCGGCAGCAGCTTGACGATCACCGACTCGCCCTGGCGGTTGACCGCCAGCCAGCTCTGGTCCAGTCCGCGGCTGCTGTTGCAGCAGTGATTGACCAGGCTCTGGCGGCAGTCGGCGTCGACCACCCTGCAGGCAATCAGCGCCGCCGGCAGGCCGTTCTTTTTGGCATCCATCAGGTTGGACTCCAGGCTTTCCCGCAAGGCGAAACGCACCTGGGATTCCCCGACGGGCCGGGTGCGGCGCATCAGGATGTCGCCGATGTGCCTGCCCAGCACCGCCAGCAATTCGAACGTTTCCTGATGCACGCTCAGGAAGGGCATGTCATGGATGCTGACGATGCCGTGGATGTGGCCGCTCGCATCGACCAGCGGCACGATGGCAATCACATGCTCATGAAGGGCTTCGAGGCTGGCGTGGACGCTGGTCAGCGAAGCGGTGCGCAGCGTTTCGCGCAGCAGGGGATTGAAGGGCGACAGGTCCGCCGCCTGGCCTGCCATGGCCAGGCAGGGCAGGCGCAGCACGCCCTTGCCGCTTATTTCATACACCGCCGCCGTGTGCAGGCCGCCGGCCTCCACCATGATTTCGAGCAGCCACCCGGCCATGCCGCCGAGCGGTTCGTCACCCGCGCCGTCGCAGGCGGGCTGGTGCAGTTCCAGCCGCTCCAGCGCACTGCGCAGGCTGTTGGTGTTGCCAGCCATCCTGCGCTCCAGCTGCGAATGAGAAACCTGCAGCAACTGGTAGGCGCTGGTGAACTGCTTCAGGCGCGTCTGATGGTAGTGGCACAGGTAGTCGGTCCGCCGAAGGCGCGCGGCCCAGATGTCACGGGCCTCGCCGGCGCACATGCCGACCAGCACCATGCCGATCGACTGCGCCTTTGGAAACTCCTTGAGCAGGTCCGGCTTGAGCAGGCCGATGGCGGCCAGAACGGCCACGGTCAGGAGCGCGCTGCCGGTGCCGGCAAAAAAACCGTAGTTCACCCCCAGCAGCAACGGCATCAGCACCAGCACGGGAAACAGCAGCAGCAAGGACTGCGGCTGCGCAAACCAGAACAAGGCCGCCGGCAGCAGCCCGGCCAGCACCATGATTTCAACCCACGAGGCAAGGGCCAGCCTGCCATCGGCCGCCGGCCACAAAAGGCCGGGTTCGGGCAGCCGGCGGGTGCGCGCGCCTCGCGGCGGCGGCGTGCCGGCCTGCGCAGCCATGGAAACGGTCGGGCGAAAACCGCAGGCTTTCACCGGTCTGAAAAACAAAAATGGCCATTTCATGATTCGCCCTCGGTTCTGTATCCCACTGCAGGGAAGTTTTTGTTGTTGACGGTTAAAACTCGTGCCGGTACCACACACCCATGCCGCGGTTGGCCTGCGATGACACGCCGCCCTGGACATTGGTGTAGAAAGCTTCGGCCCGGATCTGGCCGGCGCTGGCCACCGGCAGGCTCAAGGTGGCCCGCAGGCTGTAGGCACGCTCGCTGGCCGGCCACTGCTTGCCGACCCAGGCATCGACCAGGCCATGGACGCGGCGCTCGCCGCCCTCGGGGGGACCGAAGCGCAGCGTGGTGCCGATGCCCAGCGTGCTGAACCGGGGCGACAGGACGCCTTCCACCGTTTGCCCCGCCGGCAGCACCGGTCCGAGCAGGTAGGCGGGCAGACTGCCGGCAATCTGGTTTTTCTCGGTGCTGCCGGAGATGCGCGCCTGCCAGCCGGGCCACCTGCTTGAAACAGCCGTGCCCAGCTCGCCCTCCAGCCGGTGCCCCCGGCCCAGCGAGTCGCCCTGGCGGGTATTGAAATGCTGGGCCGCCAGTTCCAGCCGCCCGTAGGCCTGGTCGGTCAGGTTGCCGCCCAGGCCGACAGAAACCTTGTCCTTGCTGCCGATGGCGCGCAGCGCGGAGGTTTCTTCCGTCAGGCCATTGAGCAGCACCTCCAGGCGCGTGCTCAGGCGCCCCGAAAGGGCATGGCGCCATTCGAACCGGCCGTAGGTCAGCGACTTGTCGGCCCGCTGGTTGGTGCCCAGGGTGAAGCGCATCGGGTCATTGCGAAAGGTGACTTCGGCCAGGAGCGAGAGGTCGTTTTCGCTCTTCTGGTCCGTCAGCCGCAAATTCGGCCCGTCGGCGCGCAGCGCATTGTGGGCCATGCGCAGCGTGGCGCGGCCCCGGTCATGGCCAAAGCTGGCGGCGACCTCGCTGCGCCTGATCTTCAGGTCCGACAGGTTCCGGCTTTCATGGCCGGCCTCGACCCAGCGGCCAAGCTGGCGCCGCAACTGGTCGCGGTGCTGGCGCAGCAGTTCGGTGCTGTTGTCCTGCGCCTGCAGCAGGCTTTGCTCGGTCAGCGACAGCGCCAGCTGGTTGCGGCCGATCTGCCGCAGGCCGGTGACCCGGTCGGGCGCCGAAAGCTCCTGCGCCCGCTCGTCCAGCACCCGCTCTATCGCCGGCGTGTCGTTCTCGCCCATGGCGACAGCCAGCGACTGGTAGGCCGGCAGCTTTTGGCCATCGGCCTCGGCGCGCAGCAGCCAGTGGTGGGCGGCATGGAACTGCTTTTGCGCCAGGCTGGACGCGACCAGGCTTTCGTACACATCGGCATCGTTGTAGCCACGGGCCAGCATGTCACTGAGCGCCTGGTCGCCGGCAGCCAGGCCGTCGAAGTCGCGCACCAGCGCGGCATGGGCCAGCAGCAGCGTCTTGGCTTCGGCCCGGGGCAGTGCGTCGGCCATCCCCAGCCGGCCCCTCAAGCGGCCCAGAAGATCCTGACGCGCGCGCGCTTGCTGCTCGGGCCGTGCGCTGCTTGAAAGCAGTGAAACATAGCTGAGCTGCCACAGGTAGTCGTCGGGTTTTTCAGCCACCTGCCTGTCGAACCAGGCCAGCGACTCATCGACCCGCCCAAGCTGCAGCAGGCCGACCGCATAGGCCGCCCAGAAGGCCGGCTGGGTCCGGGCATCGTCCTGCCAATTTGCCAGATGGGAGGCAAGCCGCTGGGGGTCGCCCTTGTCGATCTCGAACCACAGCACCTGCGCCCGGGTGGCCACCGAAAGCGGGTTCAGCGCCAGCGCCCGGTCGTAGGCCGCACGGGCCTGGGGCTTGTCGGCATCGTGGTTGGCGACATGCGCCTGCAGCAGCCAGTACATTTCGCTGCGGCTGAACTTGCCCTCGTCGGCCTTGGCCTGGCGCGACAGCGCGCGCAGTTCGTCCCACAGCGAAGCCTGGGAAGCCGCATCCATTGCCAGCAGCAGCCAGCGCGCCTCCCCCAGGCGTTGATAGGCTTGCCGCCCGATGGCAATGGCCTGCATCGGCTCGCCGCTCTCGTTGTAATGCTGGATCAGCCTTTCCATGGCCTGGGCATGCACCGGTCCCGCCGCCCAGGCGGTGCGGTAGGCCATCAACGCCTCGGGCTTCAGGCCGCGGTCCCAGGCCTGGTCCCCATAGAACTGCCAGTACAGCGTGTCGCCTGGCGTGGCATGCACCCGGGCGCTGCGCAGCACTTGCAGCGCCTCGCCGGGCTTGTTCGCCAGTGCCAGGCGTTCGGCCTGGCGCCGGGCGGACTCTGCCAGGCTGGCCGGCGCAGACGCTGCCAGCGCCGGACCCGCCACCAGCAAGGCCAGCAGCCCGCCCATGGCAGCCGAACGCATCCGGGGCCGCATTCTTCCGTCGGGCCTGTTCATCGCGGCAAGTAATGGCCTCATTTGCCAGCTCCCATTGCAATCATGTCAAGGCCGGGCGTCGACACCCAGGCGGCGAAACCCTGGGCGGCGATTTTCCGGGCGGTTTCCCGGGCCAGCTCGGGCTGGTCGGCAGGCACATAGTCGATCACCGTGACCGCCAGGGCATGGCAGTCACGGGCCTGCTTCAGACGGGCCAGCAGCCAGTCGTGGTCCTGTTCGCTGACGCGCTCGTAGGCCTGCTCCATCGGGTTCCAGCGCTGGAACAGCGACTCGGCCACCAGCCCGACGGCCAATGGCCCGGCCTCTGGCAGCACGGCAAACCCCCGGTTGAACAGCAGATGCACGCCAGGAAAGCGCTGGTGCATCGCGCGGATGATCTCGACCAGCGCCTTTGCCTGCGCATGCTGCGCATCCGGGTCCTTCAAGGCGATCTGGTAGCTGTCCAGGGTGTCCAGGAAGAACGCGCGGTAACCTTCGCCCCAGAGCCGGGCCATCCGCTGCTCGATCAGGTAGTCGCGCCAGCCGGACTGGGTAAGGTCGGCGATGCGGCTGTGCCAGGCGACGTTGTTCCCCATGAACAGCTCCGGGGGCAAGGCGCTGGAAGTGGCTCGCCAGCCCTCGGCCTCTCCCACGCTGACATAGGCAAAAACATCGGCCCCGCCCACCCGCAAGCCGGCAAGGTCCGTGACGTTTTCCGCTTCCACCACAACGCGATCGAACTTGGATAACGCAAGCACCGGAATCGGCGACCCGTAGAAAAACGCGGTGCTGGGCGGCGGCTTCATTGCGCAGCCATACACCAGCAGGCAGGCAGACAGCAGTGCCGGCAGCCTGAACGCCAGGCCGCCGCGCAGGGCTTGCACAGCGCGTTCACCGTCCAGGGCCGATGGAAGCCGCCAGGTGAAGCGCCAGTCAGGTGCACAAGACGAGAAAGTGTTCATGGGTCAGATCGCGGTTCAGGATGTTGCGGGCTGCACCGCAGGAAAGTGCTCCGGCAACAGGTGCGGGGGAGCGCAGCGGGACGGGACTGGCTACCTTGAAAGCCTGCCTGGCGCAGTCATCGGGGTGGGCTGCATCCGGGCGGGGCGGGAGCATGGCAAGGGCCGTCATGGCGGTTCCTCCGGTTGTTATTTCTTTTTTCTCACGAGCCCCGAAAGTAATTCGCCACCGTGGTTACCTAAATTGATAAAAATCAAATCAAAACTACTTTGCCTCTTTTAAGCACTTACAGTCGAGTTTTGTCATTTATCAATCAATTTGAAATTTAAAAACTAAACCCAAAGGAGTGAAACCCAGCCAATATGCCGGCTGTGATGCGTAATGCCACCTTGAGAGCCGTCACCCCATGATTCATCCCTGGCAAGCACATGAATGAAGTGCCGTCGGGCAGAAAATATCGAGGCATCGCGTGACGCTTAGGAAAGGTGGCAGTTCAAATGCAGGCGAAAATGATTTTCCAGAGGCAAGTACGGCGCAAATGCCATCCTCCCTTTTCTCATCCGACACCAAATTGACACAAGGTATTTTCATGACAAGAAAAATTTTGCTGGTCTTCGGCACTCGCCCTGAAGCCATCAAGATGGCACCGCTGGTCAAAACGCTGCAGGCTCAGCCCGCCTTTGAGGTCAGGGTGTGCGTGACAGCCCAGCACCGTCAAATGCTGGACCAGGTGCTGAACCTTTTCGACATCGAGCCTGACTACGATCTGAACCTGATGAAGCCAGGACAGGATCTTCATGACATCACAAGCGGGGTGCTGATGGGATTGAAATCCGTGCTGAGCGAGTGGCGTCCCGATGTGGTACTGGTGCACGGCGACACTTCCACTACCTTTGCAGCAGCACTGGCCGCGTTTTACCAACGTATTCCGGTAGGACATGTTGAGGCGGGCCTGCGCACGGGCGATCTGTACTCTCCGTGGCCTGAAGAAGCCAACCGTAAGCTCACAAGTTCGCTAGCGCAGTGGCATTTCGCCCCTACAGACACGTCACGCAACAATTTACTCAAGGAAGGCATTGCTTCCGAAAATATCTACGTCACAGGCAACACCGTCATTGACGCGCTATTGCAGGTGAGAAAGAAAGTAGTCGACAGTGCCGCCTTGCTGCAGCAGTTTGGTACTGCCTTCAACTTTCTGGACGCGACCAAAAAACTGGTGCTGGTGACCGGCCACAGGAGGGAAAACTTTGGTCAGGGATTTGAGCAAATCTGTCAAGCATTGGCGCGTATTGCCTCCAGCCATGACGATGTCCAACTGGTCTATCCTGTGCATCTCAACCCCCAGGTCCAAGAACCAGTCAGGCGCTTGCTGGGCAAAGTCGAGAGCGTGCACCTGATCGAGCCGTTGGACTACCTGCCTTTTGTTTACCTCATGGACAGGAGCACACTCATCCTGACGGATTCCGGAGGCATTCAGGAAGAAGCCCCTTCGCTGGGCAAGCCGGTCCTGGTGATGCGAGACACGACCGAGCGTCCTGAAGCCGTCGAGGCAGGCACCGTCAGGCTCGTCGGGACGAACGCGGACGAAATCGCCGGCCAGGCGGGCCTGCTGCTCAGCAATACCGATGCCTATGAAGCCATGGCTTTTGCACATAATCCGTACGGGGACGGTTTTGCCTGCGAGCGCATTGCCCAGGCGCTGCTGGCCGACAAAAGGCTGTTTCCGCTGGCGCCTGGGTGGTCAGGTCGCCCCATTCCCAACGTTCCCGCGTAATCCTCACCAGGAGTTCCATGCCTTCAGCCTCCCAACAGGCCGCCCACCTACTGGCCATGGCCGAGCGCATTGCGCATGCCGGCAGCTGGACGATGGACCTGAAAAGCCCGCATTGGGTGTCCTGCTCCACGGAATTTTCGGCCATCATCGGACTGCTGCCGGCGCTCACGATCACGCGCGACGAACTCACCGCCCGGTTTTCACCCGAGTCCCGCGACCGCGTCGGCTGGCTGCTTCAGCAGTGCAGCCGGCATGGCATCGGGTTTGACGAGGAAATGCAGATCGACACGCCGTCCGGCCGCAAATGGGTGCGCATGGTCTGCGAGGCGGTGCAGAACAAGCGCGGCCAGGTCAAGAGCCTGCAGGGCATGCTGCAGGACATTTCAGACCGCAAGCAGGCCCAGCAGGAAACGCTGCACCTGGCCATGCGGCTGACCACGACGCTGGCCACCATCACCGAAGCGTTTGTCACGCTGGACCGGCAGTGCTGCTTCACCCACCTCAACCAGGAAAGCGAACAGCTGCTGCGGCACACCAGCGGCGAACTGCTGGGCAAGGAAATCTGGGCCGTTCTGGTGAACGACAAGAACCAGCGCCTGCGCCAGGAACTCCAGCGGTCGATCGCCATCGGCCGCCAGATTGAATTCGAGGACTTCTACCCCGGACTGGGCAAGTGGCTGGAAGTGCGCGCCTGCCCCTTTGCCGAGGGACTGGCGGTGTACTTTCGCGATGTCAGCAAGCGGCGCAAATCGCAGGAGCAGCTGATGCTGCTGGAAACCTGCGTTGCACGGCTCAACGACATCGTGCTCATCGCCGAGGCCCAGCCTGCGCGCAGAAAAGTGCCTTACATCGTGTTCGTCAACCACGCTTTCGAGGAGCACACGGGCTACAGCCGCCATGAGGTGCTGGGCCAGACGCCGCACAAGCTGCTGGGGCCCGGCGCGGCGCAGGACGAATTCGAGCGCATGGCCCGGATGCTGGTGCGCAAGCGGCAGGTCCGCAGCGAACTGCTGATCTACCGCAAGAACGGCAGCGGCTTCTGGCTGGAACTGGAAATCGTCCAGGTCGCCGACACGGCGGACGACCTGGCGCACTGGGTCGCGGTCGGGCGGGACATCACCCAGCGAAAGGTCGCGGCCGATGCCATTCACCAGCTGGCCTTCTACGACCCGCTGACCAGCCTGCCCAACCGGCTGATGCTGCTGAACCGCCTGGAGCATGTGATGTCGCAGAGCGTCGCCCTGCGGCGCAACGGCGCGCTGATGTTCATCGACGTGGACAAGCTCAAGGTGCTCAACGACACCCTGGGCCACCACAAGGGCGACATGCTGCTGCAGCAGGTCGCCGAACGGCTGGCGGGCTGCGTCGAGGACACGGACACGGTGGCGCGGCTGGGCGGGGATGAGTTTGTCGTGCTGCTTGAAAACCCGGGCGAAGATGTGGTGGATGCGACCGACAAAACCCGAAGGCTGGCCGAAAGAGTGCTGGAGCAGCTGCGCGAACCATTCGACCTGGCCGGGCATCTGCACTACACCACCTCCAGCATCGGCGTGACCTCGCTCAATGGCCCGCACGACAGCGTGAGCGAGGTGCTCAAGCAGGCCGACCTGGCGATGTACCAGGCCAAGACGACGGGCCGCAATTCGCTGTGCTTTTTCGATCCCGAAATGCAGGCGGCGGTCAATGCCAATGCCGCGGTCAGCTCGGAACTGCATACCGGCCTGCGCAAGCAGGAGTTTGTGCTGCACTACCAGCCCCAGGTGGACCGCCAGGGCTGCGTGACCGGCGTCGAGGCGCTGTTGCGCTGGCAGCATCCGCGGCGCGGACTGGTCATGCCGGCCGACTTCATCCCGATGGCCGAGGAAAGCGGCCTGATCCTGCCGCTGGGCCAGTGGGCCCTGGCCACCGCCTGCGAACAGCTCGCCGTTTGGGCGCAATGGCCGCAGGCCGCCGGCCTGAGCATTGCGGTCAATGTCAGCGTGCGCCAGTTCCGGCACCCGGATTTTGTCGATCAGGTGATGGCCGAGATCCGCCGCACCGGCATCAAGCCGGAAAACCTGAAGCTCGAACTCACCGAAACCCTGCTGGCCGACGGCATGGAGGTCACCCTGGCCCGCATGGGAACGCTCAAGGCATTGGGCGTGACGCTGGCGCTGGACGATTTCGGCATGGGTTATTCGTCGCTCTCGGCCCTCAAGCGCCTGCCGCTGGACCAGCTCAAGATCGACAAGAACTTTGTCGCCGAAATACTCACCGACCGGGCCGATGCGGCCATTTCCCGCACCATCCTCACCCTGGCGCACAGCCTGAATCTGGAGGTGATCGCCGAAGGCGTGGAAACCCAGGACCAGCTCGACTTCCTGATCGCCCAGGGCTGCGACCAGTTCCAGGGATTTTTGTTTTCGCCGCCGCTGTCGATCGGGGAGCTGGAGGCTTATCTCATGGAGCCGGGCATGCACCGCAAGGTTCGGGCCGCAGCATCCTTGCTGCCGGGCTAGGCTGCACGCAAGCCCGTACTTCGGATGTCAGCCTGAAGGGCAGCCTTTTTTTCAAGTTCCCAGGAGGTCGCCCTTCGCGGCCTCGCCGGGGCGCAGCACCAGCCGCGAGCGATCAGCCGCGCCCGCCGAAGATGGCGGTTCCCACGCGCACCATGGTGCTGCCGGCATGGATGGCGGCCTCCAGGTCCGCCGTCATGCCCAGCGACAGCGTGTCCATCGGCACCGGCAGCGCGCCGGACGCATTTATTTGATCAAACAAGGCTTTTGCGCTGGCGTGCAGGGCGCAAGCAGCTACAAAATCAGGAGCAGGCTCGGGAATGGCCATCAGGCCGCGCAGCACCAGGCGCGGGAGTTGCGCGACGTGCCGGGCAAGCTCCAGCGCCGCGTCGGGCGCCACGCCCGACTTGTTGGCGCCGCCGTCGATATTGACCTGCAGGCACACCTGCATCGGCGGCAGTTCGGGCGGCCGCTGCTCGCTCAGGCGCTGGGCGATCTTCAGCCGGTCCACCGACTGCACCCAGTCGAAATGCCCGGCCACCAGCCGCGTCTTGTTGCTCTGCACCGGTCCGATGCAGTGCCATTCCAGCGCATTGGCCGGCGCCCCGGTCCCGGTGGCGACATCAGCCGGCCAAGCGCGCAAGGCCTCGATCTTGTCGGCGCCTTCGGCAATGTAGTTCTCGCCAAAAGCCGTCTGGCCTGCCGCCACGGCCTCGGCCACCGCCTCGGCGCCGAAGGTTTTCGAAACCGCCAGCAAGCGCACGCTGGCCGGGTCGCGCCTAGAAGCCAGGCACGCGGCGTGAATTCGGTCATGGACAAGTCGGAGTTGGTGCGCAATCGTGGTCATAATCCGACTGTAAGCTCAGATTCAACCTAGAGGAATTTGCCGGATGGACATTACGCAGTTGCTGGCCTTCAGCGTCAAGAACAAGGCATCCGACCTGCACCTGTCGGCCGGCCTGCCCCCCATGATCCGGGTGCACGGCGATGTGCGGCGCATCAACATCGACCCGCTGGACCACAAGGAAGTCCACGCCATGGTGTACGACATCATGAACGACACCCAGCGCAAGCAGTACGAGGAGTTCCTGGAGGTTGATTTTTCTTTCGAGATCGACGGGCTGGCGCGCTTTCGGGTCAATGCCTTCAACCACAACCGGGGCGCCGGCGCGGTGCTGCGAACCATTCCGTCGAAGATCCTGACGCTGGAGCAACTGGGCGCGCCGAAGATTTTCGGCGAACTGGCCTTGAAGCCGCGCGGCATGGTGCTGGTCACCGGCCCAACCGGCTCGGGCAAGTCGACCACGCTGGCCGCCATGGTCAACTACCTGAACGAAACCGAGTACGGCCACATCCTCACGGTCGAGGACCCGATCGAGTTTGTCCACGAATCCAAGAAATGCCTGATCAACCAGCGCGAGGTCGGGCCGCACACGCTGAGCTTTGCCGCCGCGCTGAAGTCGGCGCTGCGCGAAGACCCGGATGCGATCCTGGTCGGCGAAATGCGCGACCTGGAAACCATCCGCCTGGCCATGACGGCGGCCGAGACCGGCCACCTGGTGTTCGGCACGCTGCACACGTCGAGCGCGGCCAAGACCATCGACCGGATCATCGACGTGTTCCCGGCCGAGGAAAAGGAAATGATCCGCTCGATGCTGTCCGAATCGCTGCAGGCCGTGATTTCGCAAACCCTGTGCAAGACCAAGGACGGCCAGGGCCGGGTGGCGGCGCACGAGATCATGCTGGGCACCAGCGCCATCCGCAACCTGATCCGCGAAGCCAAGGTGGCGCAGATGTACTCGTCGATCCAGACCGGCAACAGCCTGGGCATGCAGACGCTGGACCAGAACCTGACCGACCTGGTCAAGCGCAATGTCATTTCCGCTGCGGAAGCCCGCGGCAAGGCCAAGATTCCCGACAACTTCCCGGGCTGAAGCCGTCCCGTCCCACCAGGAGAAATGCGCCATGAAAGGCTTACTCGGACTGATCAGGCAGGCCACGCCCGCACATGCCGGCGGCGACAACAGCCCGGACACGTTTTTCTTTTCCACCGCCTTTGCCGACCAGGGAATCGACGCGTCGTCGATGGTGCCGTGGGAAGCCCGGGCCAACGAGGTGGGCGCCAGGCGGCTGCCTGCGGGGCGCGGCAGCAAGCTGCTGCAGGGCTTGTGGAGCCGGGACAGCTACATGGCGCAGCTGGGGCCAGACGCCTTGCAGCGCCTGGAAAACTACCTTGACTTTGCCAGCGTGCCAGCCAGCCGGGATGTGATTCGACAGGACGAGTACGGCAACTTCATGCTGGTGCTTCTCAGCGGCAGCATGGCCGTGGACCGCGAGCAGCCCTGGGGCGACCGGCTGCACCTCACCGAAGCCCGGCCGGGCGACATCCTGGGCGAAATGTCGCTGCTCGACAGCGGCCCGCGTTTTTCGGTCTGCACCTCGCTGACCGATTGTGAAATCGCGGTGCTCGGCGCGCAGGCGCTCGACGAGATGATGGTCGCCGACCCGGCGCTGGCGGCCAGCCTGATCGCCTTGCTGGCGCGCAAGCTGTCACGCCGCATGCGGGTCGTCAGCGCCCGGCTCA
>JAQGMN010000350.1 GCA_028292345.1 Polaromonas sp.
TCAGGGCCTGTCAGCTTTGCAGCGGCATCGCCGGGGCGGCCAGCGCATCGGCCTTGGCGCGGGCGCGCTCGTCGGTGGTCTGGGCGACCTTGTCGCGCACATACAGCGGCAGGGCCTGCGCGGCGTCGATGCATTGCCCGGCGGCGGCCAGCGCGGGCGCCAGGCGCAGCAGCGCGGCGGCGGTCGGATAGGCCTCGACGCAGTCCAGCCTCGCCAGCTCGGCGGGCAGCCGGCCGGCATACACGCCGAACACATTGCCGGCCAGCAGCCGCGCCGCCGCGCCAGGCACCAGGTTTTCAGGCCGGATCAGCTCGCAGTCGTTGAGCGGCCTGCACAAGCCGCTCCTGAATTCATAGCTTTGCACATACATCTCGTCCATGCGGGCATCGAGCAGCGCCATGACGGCCAAGGGCGCGTCCGTGCCGGCCAGGGCGCCGAACCGATGGAAGCGCGCTTCCTCGGCCACCGCCGCCAGCGTGTCGATGGGCAGCACCGGAATGCCCGCGCCGTGGTTGGCGCCAAAGGCCAGCCCCTGCGCCACCGCGCAGGCGGTGCGCAGCCCGGTGAACGAGCCCGGCCCCCGGCCAAAGGCAATCGCGTCCAGTTCGCCGAGCGCCAGGCCGGACTCGGCCAGCAACGCCAGGACCGCCGGGATCAGGCTGGTCGAGGCCTGCGCGCCGCCCGGGCCGCTGTGCTGCCAGACGCGGGCGCCGTCGGTCACGGCCACCGACAGGCGGTCGGTGCTGGTGTCAAACGCGAGGAATTTAAGAGGTTTAGGCATCAAACAAGGCTTTTGCGCAGGATGGACAAGCGCAGGCAGCTATCAAAATCATAGTCAATCAAACGCCGTGACTTCCCCGCCTGAGAACGGGCGGCGTGGCGCATCCACCGATTATCCTGCCTCCCGGCGTCGCGCCGCGGCGGCGGATAATTGCCGCATGCTTTTGCCCTCCTTCCCGACCCGATCCACTGTGCGCCTGGCCGCCGGCCTGCTGGCGCTGCTCGCCAGCCTGTGCGCCGGCGCGCAAGCCCTGCCGCCCGAGGTCGATGCGCTGCTGGCGCGCGCCAGGGTGCCGCGCGAATCCTTCGCCGCCGTGGTCGTCGATGCCGCGCCGGCCATGAACGGCAAGAGCGCGCCGCTGCTCAGCTGGCGCGCCGGCGCCGCCATGAATCCGGCATCGGTCATGAAGCTGGTCACGACCTATGCCGGGCTGGAACTGCTCGGCCCGGCCTACACCTGGAGCACGCCGGTCTACACCGAGGGCCCCATCGTGGATGGCGTGCTGCAGGGCAACCTGGTCATCCAGGGCCGGGGCGACCCCAAGCTGGTCATGGAGCGGCTGTGGCTGCTGCTGCGCCGGGTGCAGGGCCTGGGCATCAAGACCATCGGCGGCGACATCGTGCTCGACCGCAGCGCCTTCGCCGCGTCAACGCAACACCCCGGCGATTTCGACGGCGAGGCGCTGCGGCCGTACAACGTGCAGCCCGATGCGCTGCTGGTGAACTACAAGTCGGTGGTGATGACCTTCGCGCCGAATCCGGGCAGCGGCAGCGCCAGCATCAGCTACGACCCGCCGCTGGCCGGCGTGCGCATGCAGGCCAGCGTGCCGCTGTCGGCGGGCGGCAACGGCCGCGCCGCCCTGGCCGACTGCGGGGACTACCGGGCGCAACTGCAGCCCGACCTGACCGACCCGCAGCGCATGGCCTTTGCCGGCAGCTACCCGGCCGCTTGCGGCGAAAAGGTCTGGGCCATCGCCGCGGCCGACCCGGCCGGCTATGCCCCGCGCGCGATTGCCGGGCTGTGGCAGGAAATGGGCGGTCAGTTGAAGGGCCGGGTGCGCGAGGGCGCCGTGCCGCCCGGCCTGGCGCCGGCGTTCGAGATGGCGTCGCCGCCCCTGGCCGAGGTGATCCGCGACATCAACAAGTTCAGCAACAACGTGATGGCGCAGCAGCTGTTCCTCACGCTCAGCCTGCAGCGCCCCGGCGGCGCGAGCTTTGATGCCTCGCGCGAGGCGGTGCGCGGCTGGTGGCTGGCGCGCTTCGGCGCGGCGAACGGCGGACAGGATGTGCCGGTGCTGGACAACGGCTCGGGCCTGTCGCGGGGGGAGCGCGTCACGCCGCAGGGCCTGGCGCGCATGCTGCAGACCGCGTATGTCTCGGGCGCCATGCCCGAGCTGATGGCGTCGCTGCCGATCACCGGCGTCGATGGCACCCTGAAGCGCAGCCGCTCGCAGGTTTCGCAGGGCTGGGCGCACCTGAAATCGGGCACGCTGCAGGGCGTCACCGCGCTGGCCGGCTATGTGCACACGCCCAGCGGCCGGCGCCTGGTGGTGGTCGGCATCGTCAACCATGCCAACGCCCCGGCGGCGCGGCCGGCGCTGGAGGCGCTGGTGGACTGGGCGGTGAAGGAAGGCAGCCGCTGATGGTGATCAGCCTGACCGATGCCATCGGCTCGGCGGCGGCCTTCCTGACGACCGCGAGCTTCCTGCCGCAGGCCTGGCTGAGCTTTCGCACGCGCGATGTCAGCGGCGTGTCATTGGGGATGTACAGCGTGTTCACCACCGGCGTGGCGCTGTGGCTGGCCTACGGCTGGCTGCTCGGCTCGTGGCCGATGCTGATTGCCAACACCATCACGCTGGCGCTGTCCCTGGCGATCGTGGCAATGAAGCTGGTGTACGGCCGCAAGCCCGGCCGGGGCCGGGCAGCCGGGCGCGCACCAAAATAGTTCAGGACGGGCGGCGGCCTCAGGTGCAACCCGGGTGGCAAGGGTTTTCCCGACCTGATGTGCTGCGCATTCTGACGCCCGCACGGCGCCAGAGACGATAAACCGGCCACCGGCCTGGCACCATACTTGCACGCAAACGGCTCGGGTGAAACGGCAATTGCCCACCACGTTTAACCATTTTCGGGCTGCAAATCCTATGTATATCAAAATTGGTTTTGACATCCAGCTGGCCATCACGTCGCCCATGGCGCTGGTGTATGTGCTGCATGTGCATCCGTCGCGGCGCGACGACCTGCTGGCGCCCGAGGTCGTGCTGATCGACCCCAACCTGCTGGCCGACGACTACCTGGACGCCTTCGGCAACCAGTGCGGCCGCGTCAATGCACCGGCCGGCGTGGCAGAGGTGCGCTTCCACAGCGAGTCCATCATCCGCGACTCGGGCCTGCCCGACGAGGTGGACTGGTCCGCGCGGCAGCACGACCCGACGGAACTGCCGCCGGCCACGCTGCAGTTCCTGCTGCCCAGCCGCTACTGCGAGGTGGACAGCGAGCTGCTGCAGTTCGCCTGGAACCAGTTCGGCCAGGCGCCGCCCGGCTGGGCGCGGGTGCAGGCCATCTGCGACTATGTGCACCAGCACATCCGCTTCGACTACCAGGCCGCCCGCGCCACGCGCACCGCCGTCGAAGGCTGGCGCGAAGGCACCGGCGTGTGCCGCGACTTCACCCACCTGGCGGTGACGCTGTGCCGCTGCATGAACATTCCGGCGCGCTACTGCACCGGCTACCTGGGCGACATCGGCATTCCCCCGGTGCCCTACCCGATGGATTTCAGCGCCTGGTTCGAGGTGTTTCTGGGCGGGCGCTGGTACACCTTCGACGCGCGCCACAACACGCCGCGCATCGGCCGCGTGGTGATGGCGCGCGGCCGCGATGCCGGCGACGTGCCGCTGACGATGGCGTTCGGGCCGAACACCCTGAAAAAGTTCGAGGTCACGACCTACGAGGTCGATGCGCATGGCAATGCCATCAGCACGGTGTGACCCCGGCGCCTGTCGCTGCTGACGCGCTGGTCATCACCTGCGAGCATGGCGGGCGCGAGGTGCC